>NZ_JBEPMX010000030.1:0-1026 GCF_040545925.1 Alkalibacillus flavidus | reverse complement strand
TCACACCTGTTCCCATGCCGAACACAGCAGTTAAGCTCTCTAGCGCCGATGGTAGTTGGGGTTCTTCCCCTGCGAGAGTAGGACGCCGCCGGGCTTCATAACGGAGGATTAGCTCAGTTGGGAGAGCACTTGCCTTACAAGCAAGGGGTCGGTGGTTCGAGCCCGCCATCCTCCACCATCTTTCAAACGCCGGCCTAGCTCAATCTGGCAGAGCAACTGACTTGTAATCAGTAGGTTGGGAGTTCGAGTCTCTCGGCCGGCACCATTTTTTCAATCGAAAGATTGATGCTATATAAATGAATATTAACGCGCATAAATCATTTAATTATGAGCCATTAGCTCAGCTGGCAGAGCATCTGACTTTTAATCAGAGGGTCGATGGTTCGAATCCATCATGGCTCACCATTTGCGGGTGTGGCGGAATTGGCAGACGCGCTAGACTTAGGATCTAGTGTCTTATGACGTGGGGGTTCGACTCCCTCCACCCGCACCATTGATTATGCGGAAGTAGTTCAGCGGTAGAACACCACCTTGCCAAGGTGGGGGTCGCGGGTTCGAATCCCGTCTTCCGCTCCATTAACTGCCGGGGTGGCGGAATTGGCAGACGCACAGGACTTAAAATCCTGCGGTAGTTTTACTACCGTGCCGGTTCGAGTCCGGCCCTCGGCACCACTTTTGCGCCCGTAGCTCAATTGGATAGAGCGTCTGACTACGGATCAGAAGGTTAGGGGTTCGACTCCTCTCGGGCGCACCATTTAAATAATCGGGAAGTAGCTCAGCTTGGTAGAGCACTTGGTTTGGGACCAAGGGGTCGCAGGTTCGAATCCTGTCTTCCCGACTCTCTATAACGGGGCCTTAGCTCAGATGGGAGAGCGCCTGCTTTGCACGCAGGAGGTCAGCGGTTCGATCCCGCTAGGCTCCACCATTTATTTATCGAACCTTGAAAACTAAACAAAATAGCCTGTCGTCAATTCGGTTTTCTTCTTATTTTTATGAAATGAGGAGAAAGCGGAGACGAAAAGAAAC
>NZ_JBEPMX010000029.1:0-1071 GCF_040545925.1 Alkalibacillus flavidus | reverse complement strand
AAGTCTGACGGTGCAACGCCGCGTGAGTGATGAAGGTCTTCGGATCGTAAAACTCTGTTGTTAGGGAAGAACACGTGCTGTTCGAATAGGGCAGCACCTTGACGGTACCTAACCAGAAAGCCCCGGCTAACTACGTGCCAGCAGCCGCGGTAATACGTAGGGGGCAAGCGTTGTCCGGAATTATTGGGCGTAAAGCGCGCGCAGGCGGTTCCTTAAGTCTGATGTGAAAGGCCACAGCTCAACTGTGGAGGGCCATTGGAAACTGGGGAACTTGAGTACAGAAGAGGAGAGCGGAATTCCACGTGTAGCGGTGAAATGCGTAGATATGTGGAGGAACACCAGTGGCGAAGGCGGCTCTCTGGTCTGTGACTGACGCTGAGGCGCGAAAGCATGGGTAGCAAACAGGATTAGATACCCTGGTAGTCCATGCCGTAAACGTTGAGTGCTAGGTGTTAGGGGGTCCAACCCTTAGTGCTGCAGTTAACGCAATAAGCACTCCGCCTGGGGAGTACGGCCGCAAGGCTGAAACTCAAAGGAATTGACGGGGGCCTGCACAAGCGGTGGAGCATGTGGTTTAATTCGACGCAACGCGAAGAACCTTACCAGGTCTTGACATCTTCGGACAGCCCAAGAGATTGGGTCTTCCCTTCGGGGACCGAATGACAGGTGGTGCATGGTTGTCGTCAGCTCGTGTCGTGAGATGTTGGGTTAAGTCCCGTAACGAGCGCAACCCCTGATCTTAGTTGCCAGCATTCAGTTGGGCACTCTAGGATGACTGCCGGTGACAAACCGGAGGAAGGCGGGGATGACGTCAAATCATCATGCCCCTTATGACCTGGGCTACACACGTGCTACAATGGATGGTACAAAGGGAAGCCAAACCGCGAGGTCGAGCTAATCCCATAAAGCCATTCTCAGTTCGGATTGTAGGCTGCAACTCGCCTGCATGAAGCCGGAATCGCTAGTAATCGCGGATCAGAATGCCGCGGTGAATACGTTCCCAGGCCTTGTACACACCGCCCGTCACACCACGAGAGTTGGCAACACCCGAAGTCGGTGGGGTAACCTTCA
>NZ_JBEPMX010000028.1:0-1108 GCF_040545925.1 Alkalibacillus flavidus | reverse complement strand
TCACTAGGGAGTATTTAGCCTTGGGAGATGGTCCTCCCGGATTCCGACGGAATATCACGTGTTCCGTCGTACTCAGGATCCACGCCGGAGGACAACCAGTTTCAGTTACCGGGCTATTACCGTCTATGGCGAACCGTTCCAGGTTGCTTCACCTACCGATTGTCTTGGTCACTCCATATGGCGTGTCCTACAACCCCAAGACGCATGCGCCTTGGTTTGGGCTGTTTCCGTTTCGCTCGCCGCTACTCAGGAAATCGCTGTTGCTTTCTCTTCCTTCAGGTACTGAGATGTTTCAGTTCCCTGAGTTGTCTTTCATCACCTATGTATTCAGTAATGAATACGACCCCATTACGGGTCGTGGGTTTCCCCATTCGGAGATCCTCGGGTCGACGCTTACTTACTGCTCGCCGAGGCATATCGGTGTTTGTCCCGTCCTTCTTCGACTCCTAGTGCCAAGGCATCCACCGTGCGCCCTTATCCACTTAACTAACACAGGACGTGTTGACTTCGACGACGTCACAGGACGTGACGATTTAAGTCGAAGAACCGACCTTTGTGTGAAAAGACGCTTGTGTCTTTACTTTGTTTCGATGCTTTGGTATCTCATCTTATCTAGTTTTCAAGGTACTTAAATCAAAACGTTACATTAACTAATGTAACATTTAATAGTTGGTGGAGCCTAGCGGGATCGAACCGCTGACCTCCTGCGTGCAAAGCAGGCGCTCTCCCAGCTGAGCTAAGGCCCCGTTTAATATTTATAGATGGTGGGCCTGAGTGGACTTGAACCACCGACCTCACGCTTATCAGGCGTGCGCTCTAACCGACTGAGCTACAGGCCCATCTTTATTGTGGTGAAGATTAATAGATTTCAATCCTTCAAAACTAAACAAAATAGCACTGTCATCCTTATTTTAATTCCTTAGAAAGGAGGTGATCCAGCCGCACCTTCCGATACGGCTACCTTGTTACGACTTCACCCCAATCATTGGCCCCACCTTCGGCGGCTGGCTCCGTGAAGGTTACCCCACCGACTTCGGGTGTTGCCAACTCTCGTGGTGTGACGGGCGGTGTGTACAAGGCCTGGGAACGTATTCACCGCGGCATTCTG
>NZ_JBEPMX010000027.1:0-1287 GCF_040545925.1 Alkalibacillus flavidus | reverse complement strand
TACGGCGAACTCCAGTTACGTATTCCGCGTGATCGTAACGGTGAATTTGAGCAACAGACAGTTGCGCCTTATAAACGCTCAAGTGACACGCTTGAACAGACCGTTATTCACCTTTACGAGAAAGGCATCACAACTGAAGAAATCACGCAATTAATCGAGAAAATGTATGGGCATCATTATTCTAAGCAAACGGTGTCAAACCTGACACAGCTTGTGTCAGAAGATGTTCAAGCATTTCACGAACGCCAACTGGAAAAGCGTTATGTTTGTATTTATTTAGATGCCACGCACATCCCAATTCGCCGCCAAACCGTCGAAAAAGAAGCCGTTTATATCGCGATTGGCATCACCGAAGAAGGAACTAAAGAAGTCTTAGCCTTCACGATTGCCCCAACGGAGTCAGCTCATGTTTGGGAGGAATTGATCAATCGCCTCAAGGAACGAGGTATCCAAGACGTTCTCTTATTTGTGTCAGATGGTCTGCCTGGGATGACGGATGCGATTCATCGTGTTTTCCCTAAAGCTGAGCATCAAGTGTGTTGTGTTCACGTATCGCGCAATATCGCCAGTAAGGTACGCGTCAAAGACCGCGAAACCATTCTTGGCGATTTTAAAGGAGTTTACCAAGCCTCAGACTATGACAAAGCAGTCGAGGCGTTAGATGCCTTCAAGGACAAATGGCAGAAGACGTATCCTCGTGTTGTCGACGCCGTCATGACCAACGATCAGCTCTTAACATTTTATAAGTTCCCGGCATCGATTCGTCGCAGTATTTATTCAACGAACTTGATTGAAGCGTTCAACAAAGAAATCAAACGCTATGTGAAACGCAAAGAACAATTTCCCAATGAGGATGCCTTAGATCGTTTTCTTGTCACGCGCTTTCTTGAATACAACCATCAATTTAGCATGCGATGTCATCGTGGATTTGATCAAGCTAAACCAGAAATTGAACAGCTGTTTGACGCTTTAAATGAACAAGCTTAACCTGATGTCCGCCACCCTTGACCTTGTTTGGCGGCCGTGGTGGTGAATCTTGAGCGGACGGGCTCATCATAAGCTCTTCAACGAGCCCATCCGCCCACCAAGCGTACCACGGCCGATCTCTTCTACGTTCCGCTGACCGGGCCCCTGCACCCCATCAGCGATCACGAAGAAGAGTCACAAGGTCAAGGGCAAACAGCGAAGCTGTGGCTTGGAGCATCTCATAAGCTACAGCTAATCTTAGATAACAAGCTAACGTTTCTACTAGACTAGGGTCATTTACACAAAATTATTGACACTCCC
>NZ_JBEPMX010000026.1:0-1422 GCF_040545925.1 Alkalibacillus flavidus | reverse complement strand
GGAAGAATCGGACCTCAAAACCATTTCGACAAGCTTCCCGGCCTAACGCTGTTGCTAGATGGGTTTTACCTGTTCCTGGTGCTCCTGTTAAGATGACATTTTCGACGCGTTTGATAAAACTGAGGGAAATCAGTTCATCTTTATCTAATTGTTGAGGAAAATGGATATGGCTTCCCCAATGATAATCATCCAGTTCTTTAACATGTAAGAACTTCGCCTTCTTCATTAAGCGGTCCGCTCTGGCTTCCTCCCTTAAAACGAATTCCTTTTCAAATAGCTCTTTTAAAAATTGCTCTTTTGTTTCAAATGGTATTGATTCATAAACGTCTGCTACATACGCTAATCTTAGTGACTTGCACATGGCTTTAATATCCCGCGTCATGTTGACTCACCCCTTGGAATGTTTTGATCATAAAGGCTCCAGTCAACATCATATGGATGGTCGTCGTGTTCAGGTTGTAGATCGTTATCTATTAAGTCATAAAATTGATCATTAATTTGTTCCATATCATGTTGGGCCAATTGATGAATCAACCAACGCAGCCTTTCTTTTCTTAAACGATGATCCTCAATCCGGATATATTCAAATATTCGAACCGGCAAGTATGGTTGGTAACGTGAATACTCTATGGCTCTTGGCTTATCCAGCCAAGAGGATAGAATACCTTGCCAAGGAATTTGTCTTCTTTTATGCATATACGGTCTAACATCTTTCATAAGGATCTCTCCGTTAGGAGATGTGACTTTAAATTGATCCCAATAAAGCACTAATCGAACTTGTCCAAAATTATAGCTCTTAGGTACATGTACTTTGACTTGGTCGACCACAATTTCCCCATATTTATTAGCTTTCACCCATTTTTCTTTAAATATCGGATAATCTTGATCAGGAAGATGAAGCATGTGTTGATGTTCATCTTGATAAAGGTCTTCAATTGTTTGTTGTTTTACATAATGTTGGCGTTGGCGATCTTGTGTCAGTTGGTCCTCCAACCAGTCTGTGAGTTGTTCATATGACGTCATGACAGGTGCAGGTGTTGTGAAATTATATCGAATATAACCAACTTTATTTTCGACATGACCTTTTTCATGGCCACTATAGGGATTACAAGCTTGAATCTCACAACCATAATATGCTGAAAATTGATGGAGTTCATGGGTGAATTCAACTTCCTGATGGCGTCCCCTAGGTTTAATAACAGCTGCTTTTAAATTATCAATTCTTAGCACTCTAGGAACGGCTCCCATTTGTTTAAAAATAGTTTCTAGCCCTTTTAAGAAACATTCTTGGTTTTCACTTGGTAACGGAACACAAAAAGTTGCGTTGCTATAAGGTAAACTAAGGGACAAACCATGAACATCGACATATTGACCATCTTTAACAGCTTCTAACAAGCCAAAATCAACTTGCGCTTCACCTGG
>NZ_JBEPMX010000025.1:0-2476 GCF_040545925.1 Alkalibacillus flavidus | reverse complement strand
TGTAAGCGTCAAGTAAAAATGAACACTTTTTGCTAATTAATTCTGAACACTTTCTTCCTGAAATATGGAAGTTCGATTCTTCATTCGATGACTATCCTCACCACGAAATTGGATGACTTCTACTCGATGTAGAATTCGATCCAAAATAGCTGTGGTGATTCCTTGATCACCTAATAACTCGCCCCATTCACTCGGCCCCTTATTTGACGTCAATATAATTGAAGCTTTGTCATGTAAGTCATTGATGAGATGGAAAAAGAGGTTAGCTTCTCGTTGATCCATTGCCATAAACATGAGGTCATCAATAATGACTAGATTAGCGTTTCTTATTCGCTTCATCCTCATTTGGGCTTTTCGTGTGAATTCTTCAGCTTTTAAATGCCTCACGAGTTCTTCCATGGTGATAAACATGACCTGATAGCCTTGGTGAATTGCCTCAATTCCAAGTGCTGTGGCTAAATGCGTTTTGCCGACACCGGCAGGTCCCAACAGGACCAAGTTATACAATTGATCGATCCAAGATAACTCACTTAGCTGCTTCATTTGTTTTTGACTTAAGGTTCGTTGCTCATGAAGATTGTACATCTCAAGTGTTGTGTGGGCAGGGAATGCTGCCCACTTCAATTGTCGTTCAATTTGCTTTTCCGAACGCCTTTTCAGTTCATACGATGTTAGGGCTGTTAATAACTCTTTATAAGTCCAATCTTCAGATTCTGCTCGTCGAATAAGATCGGGTAAATAATCGGCTGTCTCTGACAAGCGCAGCGTCTTAAAACGATTTTGTAATAGCTCTAATGTCACGATCAAGTCACCGACCCTTCAAGAACATCGAGGTAAGAATCTAAGGTTCTTTCTTCTGGTTTCATATGATCATAGTCAGATCTTTCAGACGACCCTTCAGGTATAGTTGTTGTCGAATCCTCAGTTGATCGTTCTTGTCTAACGGCATGTGATAGGACATCCTTAAATTCCGAAGCACTATAAAAATGATTGTTCAAACACTCATCTAAAGCTTTCATTTTGGCGTTGGATGACACGTCCTTAACCGAATCGGCAATAATTTTCAGCTGATCTCTCATGTATCGTGGGTATTGCGTTTGAATGTCCTGTAAATAGCTCATAGCCTTATCTTGATCCTGGAAGGCTTCCGAAACAGTTTTCATATAAGCAGGAATCCCCTTGCTACGGTCTCGTTTATGCTGTGTATCTTGAATAAGTTCTCCTTTTCCTTCACATAAGGCATGCTCAGCGATATTAGGCCCATCCATCGATTCACGTATGCAGAGCTTCTTATCATCCGTCACCTTTATATATACGTCTTTGTGTTGATCATAAGTGCCCAACGGCACCGAGTAACGATTGGACTTGTATAAAATCGTATTGTCTTTCCGAACCACTCTTGCTATACTTGAATCAATAGGTGAATGACTTATTTTCTTAGTAATCGGCTTAAGGTGTTTCTTTTCGACGGAGAACACTTCTGCCGGTTTCTTTTTTATGGTGTTATGCACTTTGCCGTTCCCTGTCCTCTCAAGCCATTCCAAGCATTGTTCATTCCATTGTTCTATGTTCTTAAACACACGGTTCTTGGCAAAGTTTTGCTTAATAAACTTAACACTATTCTCCACTTTTCCTTTACTCTCTGGATCAGCTTTGCGACAAACATAAAGTTGGAACTTTCGTTCTCGATAATACGTTTGAAATGCTTCGGTCAACATAATATTACCACCGTTTTCACTCACAACGATTAAGGCATCTTGATCATAAACCATTTCTTCTGGTATCCCTCCAAAGTACTCAAAAGCATGTTCATGAGCTCGAATCACATCCTTTGTGGTGAAAGGCCGGTCTAACCATTCGGCATACTTGTAACGAGAATGGGATAATACAAAACAAATCACATATACGTTTTGAGTACCACCTTGGGATGATTGTTGTTTCGATTGACCAAAATCAACTTGGATCTGTTTCCCCATTGGTAACTCTGGGATCGCCTCATAGGAACGAGGTGTCATCACTTTTGGAATATTGTATTTGTCTCTCAGTTCTTTAACATAACTTCGAACTGTACTTTCACCGACCGATAGGTCAGAAAAACGTTCCTTCAACCAGTCATGAACTTGCGCTCCAGAAAGATCAGGGTTTTCGCTTAACCACGTATGAATTAATAATTCGTACTGATCCAACTTCCGTGTCCTTCTACGTGTCGAGGCCATCCATTCAGCCATGTCTTCTGGCGACTTCTCAAGATACTTATAAACGGTTGTTCGTGAAACACCTAATTTTCTTGCAATCCTTCTAATTTTGAACCCTTGTTGCTTCATTTGATAGATTTCCGTAAACATTAACCACTTTTCCACCTTTAAGCCCTCCTGTTGATAGATGCTAAATCTATCATACTACAGAGAGTTATTTTTGATTGAAAAGTGTTCATTTTTATCGAGCAAAAACTGTCTACTTTAGTTTAGCGTTTACA
>NZ_JBEPMX010000024.1:0-2548 GCF_040545925.1 Alkalibacillus flavidus | reverse complement strand
GCGTCTTAACCGTTAGTTAAGTCCTCGATCGATTAGTATCTGTCAGCTCCACGTGTCACCACGCTTCCACCTCAGACCTATCAACCTCATCGTCTCTGAGGGATCTTACTTGCTCGAGGCAATGGGAAATCTCATCTTGAGGGGGGCTTCATGCTTAGATGCTTTCAGCACTTATCCCGACCACACGTAGCTACCCAGCAGTGCTCCTGGCGGAACAACTGGTACACCAGCGGTGTGTCCATCCCGGTCCTCTCGTACTAAGGACAGCTCCTCTCAAATTTCCAACGCCCACGACAGATAGGGACCGAACTGTCTCACGACGTTCTGAACCCAGCTCGCGTACCGCTTTAATGGGCGAACAGCCCAACCCTTGGGACCGACTACAGCCCCAGGATGCGATGAGCCGACATCGAGGTGCCAAACCTCCCCGTCGATGTGGACTCTTGGGGGAGATAAGCCTGTTATCCCCGGGGTAGCTTTTATCCGTTGAGCGACGGCCCTTCCATGCGGAACCGCCGGATCACTAAGCCCGACTTTCGTCCCTGCTCGACTTGTCAGTCTCGCAGTCAAGCTCCCTTCTGCCTTTACACTCTGCGAATGATTTCCAACCATTCTGAGGGAACCTTTGGGCGCCTCCGTTACCTTTTGGGAGGCGACCGCCCCAGTCAAACTGCCCACCTGACACTGTCTCCGAACCGGATCACGGCTCTGGGTTAGAATGTCCGTACAGCCAGGGTGGTATCCCACCGGCGCCTCCACCGAAGCTTGCGCTCCGGTATCTCTGGCTCCCACCTATCCTGTACAAGCTGTACCAACATTCAATATCAAGCTACAGTAAAGCTCCACGGGGTCTTTCCGTCTTGTCGCGGGTAATGCGCATTTTCACGCATAGTATAATTTCACCGGGTCTCTCGTTGAGACAGTGCCCAAGTCGTTGCACCTTTCGTGCGGGTCGGAACTTACCCGACAAGGAATTTCGCTACCTTAGGACCGTTATAGTTACGGCCGCCGTTTACTGGGGCTTCGGTTCAACGCTTTGTCCCGAAGGACGAACGCATCCCCTTAACCTTCCAGCACCGGGCAGGTGTCAGCCCCTATACTTCGCCTTACGGCTTCGCAGAGACCTGTGTTTTTGATAAACAGTCGCTTGGGCCTTTTCACTGCGGCTCCCTAGGCCGTAGCCTAGGTGAGCACCCCTTCTCCCGAGGTTACGGGGTCATTTTGCCGAGTTCCTTAACGAGAGTTCTCCCGATCACCTTAGGATACTCTCCTCGCCTACCTGTGTCGGTTTGCGGTACGGGCACCTCTTTCCTCACTAGAGGCTTTTCTTGGCAGTGTGAAATCCGGGACTTCGGTACTGTATTTCCCTCCCCGTCACAGATCATGCGTCCGATGGACGGATTTGCCTATCCATCACACTCTCTGCTTGGGCGTGCGCAACCAGTGGCACGCTTCCCTTATCCTCCTGCGTCTCCCCGTCGTTCGAACGGAAAGGAGGTGGTACAGGAATTTCAACCTGTTGGCCATCGCCTACGCCTTTCGGCCTCGGCTTAGGTCCCGACTTACCCTGAGCGGACGAGCCTTCCTCAGGAAACCTTAGGCTTACGGTGAAGAAGATTCTCACTTCTTTTTCGCTACTCATACCGGCATTCTCACTTCTAAGCGCTCCACCAGTCCTCACGGTCTGACTTCAACGCCCTTAGAACGCTCTCCTACCACTGTCCTACGGACAATCCGCAGCTTCGGTGATGTGTTTAGCCCCGGTAAATTTTCGGCGCAACGTCACTCGACCAGTGAGCTATTACGCACTCTTTAAATGATAGCTGCTTCTAAGCTAACATCCTGGTTGTCTGAGCAACGTCACATCCTTTCCCACTTAACACATACTTAGGGACCTTAGCTGGCGGTCTGGGCTGTTTCCCTTTCGACTATGAACCTTATCACCCATAGTCTGACTCCCAACGATAAGTCATTGGCATTCGGAGTTTGACTGAATTCGGTAACCCGATAGGGGCCCCTAGTCCAATCAGTGCTCTACCTCCAAGACTCGTGCGTTGAGGCTAGCCCTAAAGCTATTTCGGAGAGAACCAGCTATCTCTGTGTTCGATTGGCATTTCACCGCTACCCACACCTCATCCCCGCATTTTTCAACATACGTGGGTTCGGGCCTCCAGTCAGTGTTACCTGACCTTCACCCTGGACATGGGTAGATCACACAGTTTCGGGTCTACGATGACGAACTGAATTGCCCTATTCAGACTCGCTTTCGCTGCGGCTCCAGGTCTTCCCTTTAACCTTGCTCGTCCTCGTAACTCGCCGGTTCATTCTACAAAAGGCACGCCGTCACCCATTAACGGGCTTCGACTACTTGTAGGCACACGGTTTCAAGTTCTATTTCACTCCCCTTCCGGGGTGCTTTTCACCTTTCCCTCACGGTACTGGTTCACTATCGGTCACTAGGGAGTATTTAGCCTTGGGAGATGGTCCTCCCGGATTCCGACGGAATATCACGTGTTCCGTCGTACTCAGGATCCACGCCGGAGGACAA
>NZ_JBEPMX010000023.1:0-7761 GCF_040545925.1 Alkalibacillus flavidus | reverse complement strand
GGGGGGATTCTGTTTTAGTCATCTGTTTACAATCGTTTGGGGAGAGGTACAATTTTTTTCGCAATAATGGCGGTCTGGGAATATTCCGAAAACATGACTTTTCGGACAAGTTTAAAAATGTAAGTTGAGTTTTCTGATGTCCTAAAAAACAATAACCCCCGCTTCAATAATTCGGGGTGTAATACATATAAGGGAAACGGTGAAGGTTATCGATCGCTCAGATTTATTTGCTAACTTCATGAATTAAAGAATTGGAAATCAATGTTACTTACAGAGCAATAAATATTAACGGGTCAGCATTACAGGAAATGTGGTATATAAATTGGCTATTAAAGTCACGGTCGTTATTCGATATTCGATCATGCTTAATTTATGGCGTTATAGCGCGTGTAGCGGACGCTTTGCAATTTCAAGTAATACGGTCATGTAGTTTAACCCCCTCAAGTAATACCCCTCCAATTAATAGGGTCAAGTAGGTAATCCCCCTCCAAGTAACACCCCCTTCTTAACCTGTCTATCCCTGCGTTTAATACGTTAACATGTTAAATCGTTTCAAAATGCTTAATACAGCGTTAAAAAACTGAACACGAATGAACATGAGATCATCAAGTCTAACTTTACAAAAGCTAACATGTGATGGATAAAGTCTGTGAAGGGCAATCATTTCTCAAGTAACGTTTTCGTAATGCTTTCCCTTCACTTGTTGTCTTAACCCCTTAACTTTGTAAAAAAAGAGAGCAGAAGCTCAAAAAGCTTGATATGTCAGTATTTTGATTCTGGATAAGCCATTAAAATTGCGCTTAAAATCGTCATTAAAACGGGGGTTAAAATTTGATACCCAGAAATCGAGTATTTTAATGCGTATTTTAAGGTGCTATAACGCTTGTAGCGGTTCTGTGTTACACTGATGAAAAAACGTTAGGGTGTTGATCGTGCAAGTATATAGTGGGACAGATGTTGCTAATCATTTGAAGATAAAACCAACAACGTTGCGTAAGTATTGTGCGTTATTAGAAGAAGCGGGATATACCTTTTCTCGCAACGATCAGGGACACCGCTATTATAGCGATAAAGACGTTATGGCGCTAAGGTCTGTTTTGAAAGCCAAGCGTAGCGGTATAACGCTTAAAGAAGCTGTGCATGGCGTGGTTCATCAATCGGAAGAGATAACCACCATAGACGACACACAAAATGAAAAAGAGCGCTACGGAAGCGATACAATGAATGAATTGAAAACGTTAATACAACAACAAGGCGACATGATGGCGAAGCAAACGGAAGTTATTCAATCCTTGTCGCACCAGATTGAACAGCAGCAAGAGCAAATTAATCAACTATCGCAACGATTAGAAGCCCCAGACGATCATGAGCAATCAGAAGAAAAAAGCATATGGCAACGACTATTTAAAAAATAACCCGCTTCATGCTAACAAATGCTAACGTTCATGTGTCGGGGTATTAATTTTTGACACCCAGCCATAGCTACACCGTCATTTTTATGGCGGTGTTTTTTGTGTCTATAAAACGATTATTTTCTAAACATTTCATTCTTTTTATTTTTTTCCTTCTTCCACTCTTGACTTCTGTTTATAAACCCGTCTATAATGAAGGTACATAAAACGTATGGGGAGTGGACGGTATGATAGTTGGTTACGCTCGTGTTTCTACGGAAGATCAAAGTTTAGATATTCAAGAACAAGCGATCAGAGAGTACGCTGAAAAGTTAGGTGAACGTGTGGAAGTCTATAAGGAAAAAGAAAGTGGCGGTAAAGCTGATCGAAAAGAGTTAGAGTACGCCTTAAAAGCAACACATGAAGGCGATAAATTCGTTGTTTATAAATTAGACCGTTTAGCACGCTCTACCAAGCAACTTTATGAAATATCTGATCGCCTGAAAGATAAAGGCGTTGAGTTTATTAGTATTAGGGATAATATCGACACGACAACGTCAACAGGACGGGCTATGTTCGGCATGTTATCAGTGTTTGCTGAATTCGAAAGGGATATTATTCGAGAACGGACACAGGCGGGGTTACAATCGGCACGAAAGAAAGGGAAGGTTGGTGGCAGACCAACCATAGACGACAAAACCAAAAAACAAATTCGTATCTTATACGACCAGGGCGAACGTGCTAAAGACATAGCGACTGAATATGGTATCGGTCGTAGTACAGTCTATAAAATTATTAACGAGAGCAAATAACATGATGCTTCGAAAGGGGGTGATATTATGTGAAATTGATAGAAGGAAGAGCATAGAGCATTATAAAATCATTCAGTGTGAAAGGGGCAAACTTTATGTTAAGCGAATTAGAACATTTGGCGTTTGAAATGGACAGTGACACGGGGGAATTAGCTATAAGATTAGAAACAATCAACACGATCAAGCAAGAATTGAATTGGTTACGAGCTGAAACAGATGAGGTAGTAACGGATAATGACATTGAGAAATGGGGCGCTTTCTTTCCAGAGGTTTCTCAGAAAATCAGACTCTTAGATGATCTATTAAACTATGTTTCTCAAAGCTTACACGATAGCTACGAACAAATTGAAGAACGTAGAAAAGCATTAATGGGCTATGCAAAAGAAAAAGGCGCAACGGCTGAATAGCAGGCAGACCATTGCACCTTAGATACATGAGCAGGGGCAGGAAGTAGTTCTTGCCCCGCTTCATTATTTATTATAAACGATTTAACGAAATCTATCACAATAAAGTTTTCGTAAACTTGTATCAAAAAATATAGAAAACATTGTTATTTGAAAATTCGTCCGTTATAATTGAAACAAATAAAAGAAGGCAAGAAAAAAGGAATGTCAGCGTCTTAAAAGTTTGGCGACTTCAACGCTTCCATTCCCCTTTGTGAAAACCGTCTGGTAAACGGTTGTTCGTAAAATAACATATTTTTTCGTATTTAATTACGATTTTGCGTATATGAGAAGTGTATACCGAATGGTATCATGATTGCAACAAATTTATTAGAAAAAATCTATAAAAATGTGAAGTAAATTTCTAAAATTATCGCATAAATTTCTAAAAATGTGAAATGTACTTCCGAAATTGTTGCGCATGTGTGATAAAAAAACTCATATATTTATGTTTTACGAAATCTATAAAGGGCGAAGTGTAAGGCTGACAACTTTTTTTCTTGTCTAATCACAAGAAGGAAGGAGGTCAGTCTTTTTATTATGCCCGTAACCACAGAAACCAACCTTAAAAACCATTCAGTTATTATTGACGATATTGCTTACCGAGAACAACCGCAGGGCGACGAAATGGCACGAATCACCAAGCGCCTAAAGCAAAAACTTATTACTCAGATGCCTGCAAAACGGGTGATAGAATTAAGCGGCAACGGTCACACAGTTATACCGACACGTTTAACAGTAGATGAAAATAACCGCTTCATTTTTGAAAGTGGTTCAATGTTCGCTATTGATGTTGACGACGATCACGAGCAAACAAACCCGCAAGACGTAGCAACCCGCTTCAATGCGGTTGGTTTAGTTTACACATTCAGTCATGGCATTAAAGGTAATCGGTATCGTCTATTCTTTCAATTAGAGCGACCAGAGCCATCAGAAGCTTATTTTAACGCTATGTTAGGTGTAATTAGAAAGGAATTGAGAGCGGAAGGTGTACCCGTTGATAAAACAGCTATTAATGTCCCTGTTCGAGGTGGTTCAAACTATTGGATACACAATGAACATGCCACATTGAACAACGATCAACTCATACAAACCGCTAAACAACGTAGTGAAGAACAACAAAAACAACGATCAACATTAGAACCCAATCAATTATCATCACAGATACCTTTTGAAGAACTTCGCAGAATGTGTGAAGCAATCGGTCATATCCCAAGCGGTTCAGGAGAAGGGGATAAATGGTCAGCGGTTGTGTATGGTATCAAATCATATGAACAAGAAGGCTATATAACACCCGTTGAAGCGGAAGAGTTACACGACATCATAAGTGGTGGAGAAACGCCTTATGCAGCACTTAAAACGGCAACAAAAGCGACAATCGGTAGCGTTATCCATTACGCCAGAGAAAGTGGCTATTCACCTAAAATATTGTATTTCCATAACACCACACAACCCGAAAAAACCTATACTGAAAGTCGAATTAATGTTGACCGTGACACACAAAAATTACAACCAGAAAACGCCATTGATCTATTGCAAAAGAAAAACCGTATTTTAGTTGATTCACCGACAGGAAGCGGGAAAACAACGAGTTTCATTGAAGCTATGAAAGCCAAAGAATCGGAAAACACGTCACGACATGAAGGTAAATTCAAACAGTTTTATATTTTTGCTGTTCCGACTAATGCTCTTGTCGATCAGGTCGCTTATCATCATGACGTATTGAAAATACAAGGGCAAAAAGACGAGAGATTATTTCGTAAGTTTATCGAAGCTGATCGCAACCACAAACGTATCATTGTAGCAACTTACGATAAAATCGAATGGCTGGCATCTGTCATTGAGCGTAATTCGGCTTTTAATCAATTTTCAATCGTGGTTGATGAGTACCACAAACTTGTTTTTGACCTGAATTATCGTAACAGAGCCATTAAAAGTATGCTCGAAGCAACGAGAAGAGCAAGAACATTTATAGCGTTAAGCGGCACGACCAACGATATAGATAAAAATGAGTTTGATGAGGTTGTCAAAGTCACAGGCTGTAACGGTTCACCTAATCGTGATTTAGTCATTTACGAATATGAGAAGAATAAACAGTCATTAGCTGAATTAGCAACGATCGTTAAGAACCGAAGCGAACATAATCGCTTATTAATCTTTCTACAAAACATGGAACAAGGCGAATTATTGAAACGGTTGTTGAAGCAAGAAGGTGTTAAGTCAGACATTGTTAATCGCCATCATAAAGGGAAACCAATCTATCAAGGCATTAGCAATGAAGAACAAATACCAGATGAGATAGATGTTTTAATTTCTACGTCTGTCATAGCTGACGGCGTTAACTTGCAAAATACTAATAGCCATTGGGAAGTCATAACGGTCTGCTCTAATTATAGTGACTTTTATAACGCTTCTATGATTAAACAAATATCCAACCGATTGCGTAACCTATATGACCGCTTCTCGTTATTTATTCAAAAAGACGAGCGAGAACCCAAGCAGTACAACTTAGAAGGGGCTTATCATTCGGCTTTACAACGAGCGAAAGACTTAGTAGACGAGTTTCGAGAAGATCCATTTTTTAATATCGCTTTACACAGAAATAGCGTTATAGAAAGATATTATGGTCTTTATACAAAAGAGGATACGTTGCACTATGACCCTCTTACAATCCGGCATTTTGCTGTTAAAAGCAAAGACAACTTTTATAAAAAGTACCGTAACGGTTTCATCAAAGAAGTTGAAGAGGTTTTCGAGCGGAACATAAGTGGGACATTCAATGTATCTGAGCTTTTGCGTCAGGACACTGACATAGCCACTGAATTAGCACAATTAGAACAACAAGTGGAAGATGAAGCGGAAGATGAAAAGCGCCTTGAAGAACTGAAATCATTAAGTATTGATGAATTATTCACGAAAGATGTTTACAGCGCTTTTCTCAATGACGATCGTAAGCAGGTTGATGAATTTAAGAGCGTTGCAAGTCAACACCATTTCGCATATGTGAACGCAACCTATGACATCTTACCCTATCAATCTATTAAACGAACCATTTCAAGTATTACAAGGAAAGCTGAAGCAAAACGCCTGAGAAAGCAAGTAAAGGCGTTAATCACGTTATGGCATTGGAAACACTATCACCGCTTCAATAAAACAAAAGAGGTATTCAAAGAATTATTAGCGTTTTCTGGAGTCCCACTTACAAATGACGATTGGGACGACGTATTCCAACGAATAGGCGATAAATACAACTTCAAAAAGAATGAAGTGAAAACCGTATTCAAAGAATTCGGCATGACAAACCAAAAACGCTCGAAAAAGGAGAGATTCAAAGTGTTATTAGGCGGTTTAACGTTTGAACGAGTAGCTGAAGAAAATAACCTATCACATGACGAACTGAAACAAGTTATTCGTACTTACGCCACATTTTATGCTGATCGTTATGAACAATTAGCCATTGATAAGGAATTGCAAAAAATGGAATTGGAAAAAAATGTAGAGGTGTAACAGTGAGGGCGGCTCAAGCCCGCCAAAATAGGATTTAGGGTGACGTTTATTCCCTATTAATTATATATGACAAAATCAAAAGTCAGGAATAAATGTCACCCTTTTTCCCTTAATAACGGTCACGAACCGCTTCAATCATTACACCTTAACAGTATTTTCCATAAACAAACGAGGGGGTTTTTAGATGAATAATAATTTAAATCACTTTCGAGTTAAGTTAATACGAGCATTTGATTATAAACAGGCTGAACAAGAAGCTAATCGTTTCTTAAGAGCCTGCGAACGAGAAAATTCGTATGTGCAAAGTATTGATTATCAAATGGCTTCTTATGATGATGAAGCGGTATATTCATTTTCTATTGTTTATTGGGACGTTCACGATCAAGGGGGTGACGATCAATGATGACGGAAGAAGCGAAGAGAGCGCAGCGTGAATACATGAAACAATATCGTAAACGTAATCGAGAAAAAGTGAATGAACTTAATCGAAAATGGCGACAGGAAAACCCAGATAAAGTGAGAGAGTATAACCAACGCTATTGGGAACGCAAAGCAAAACAAATGGCAAACGAATAGCAAAGCTATAAAGGTGGTGTCATAGCGTTGGAAGTAGATGAAATCAAGCGTACTAATCAACGGTATTTAAACCTTGATCGTGAAGCGGATATATTGAAACAAGAGAAGCGACAAATAGAAAAAGCCTTCTACAATCAGTCTTTTACACGTAACGTTTTTGATGATGTGATCGGGTTAGTGTCTATTAGTTTCAACGTTGAAAAGGAAGTGTCTGAACACGTGGATACATTAAACGTTTGTGATAAACGAATGGAACGCCTGAAACTCAAAAAGCGTTACGTGCATGATTATTTGAAATCACTCGACCCAATAAGCCGTCATGAGTTAATGAATAAGTATCGGGGAGATTATCGACGTATAACGATAACGCAGTTAGATCGTGACCTATTTGATGAGATTATGGAGATTGAAGAAGCGGTTAACTATATGCTTGGCATTAAACCAGAACCAACAACGAAAGACATTCATATTGAAACGCATAAGACAGAGGATAACTTTCAGGCAATAGCTGATATGTTGGGGGTGTGAGCGTATGAGAGAGAGTCAGAAAACAAAATACTTTCTTAGCAAATGGTTTTACTATGATAAGAATTTTGATTATCTGTGTGACGTGGAACGACTGAACATGAAAATACTTTACGCTACGTTGAAAGAGTTAACCGAAGAACAACGATCCTTCTTAGCTGATAAGTATCGTGTTGATCGAAGCACACCTATACCAGACAAGGAAATGGCTGAACGTTATAACATGACGCAACTTGACTATATGAACATGCGAAAACGTTATGAGCGTCTGTTCTATCGTCAGTTAGAGAAAGCATTAGACTATTATAAAGGTGAACGTGCGTGACACCTCCCCCCCTTATCTAAATAGATTTGGGGGCTTTTTAGTAACCGGAGATGAACATTCGCATAATAGACAGGTCGTTTTTCATAAGGGGGGATTCTGTTTTAGTCATCTGTTTACAATCGTTTGGGGAGAGGTACAATTTTTTTCGCAATAATGGCGGTCTGGGAATATTCCGAAAACAT
>NZ_JBEPMX010000022.1:0-8449 GCF_040545925.1 Alkalibacillus flavidus | reverse complement strand
TCCAACCAACGATCACGTGTTATGTACTGTCTCGAATTATTGAAATAACCTTTATCCACCACGAACAACGCATGAATATGCGGATTATAATCGTCACGCTCATGATTGTATGTCACTTCAATTTTTCGAGCGTAACCTCGAATTGCTTCTTTCACTCGTTTTCGTTGCATCAGACGTTGAAACGATTGATTCAAATGCCGAATTTCATCGTTTAAATCATCAGCTACAACATTCGGTGTCGTGAACGTTGCGAAAATAAGTTGCTTGTCCTGTTCTAGTTTCAGGTGCTTCATCATGATTGATAGTTTCATAGCGTCTTTTCCTGCTTTACGCCATGCACAAACTGGACAAAACCGATTTTTACACGCATTATTTTTATGCAATTTAAGATGTTCCATATTTTGATCACTCGCCATCATCATGAATGTGTTACAATCCACGATCAGTTCGTGCATAGATTCTGAAACTAGATTTTCAATCATACCACTTAACACTAGATTTTTTTCTTTTTTTGGTGTATACTTGTCATCAACAAAGTTAATATTAGATTTACTCATAAAAACTTGCCTCCGTTTCTTTTTCTGTTTACTCTTTTTGTTGGACACTTAAAGTGTAAAACAGTATACGGATTTTGGCAAGTTTTTTCCTTTTCAAGCCAGTCATGCCAATGGATTTGCGAATTAAGGGTAAATCAGAGATGTTACCCTTATATCAAGATAAGAAAAAACATAAAAAACACCCCCTGATTTCAGGGGGTGTTTTTTATCCAAAAATTAAATATAAGAGCAACGCAACTAAATTAAAATTAAACACTAAATCAATCTTTATTTCATCGTACTTTGATTGAATTTTAATAAACATATGAACACCTCATTTCCCCTTAAAAATTCAAGGTATCCTTTTGTTTTAATAAAATTTTCGGGATACCTTCTCACTTTTTAAAGTGATTTTTGAGAAATGAGTTCTTCCTTTTTGACACAGTAATCTTATCGCTATTTATTACTCAAAAAAAGCCGTTTCCTTTTTGTGATGGATGCCTGCACCCCCTGCACCCCTAATAAGTAGCCAAACGGGAAAAATCCTGTCATCGATAATTCCACGTTTGGCTTCAACAGTGTAGCAGGGGGTTCTCCATCACAAAAAGACTACGTTTTTTCCTGCGTCATAAACCGCTCTGAAACGTTTCTATCTGTTTGTCAGCATATCAATACCATTCAAACCATAAAAACTCACACAAGCCAAATTTGGACGTTCTAAGCCCATTTATTAGCTACAACACTTTCTGGTACTCAAAAATCAATTTAAAGCTATGACGCTGCATAGAATTTTACCTAGATCCTCACAACACGAAGTGCTATTTTCTCACACGAAAACGAACGTTAAATTGAATATTTAACCCCCACGAATACCAGCCAATTTCGGATGGTATGTAAGTGGGCACTCCGTGAATTTCACAAGAGTCTTTATTAAACTTTGTTCATCTTTAACAAACTTTAATAAGCTTTAATAAAGTTTGTTAAAGTTTATTAATTCTATCTCGAAAGGAAAGCCTTACTTCAGGTCACCTCACATATTTCAGGAAATACGCTTGCGATCGAAAGAGAGCAAGGGCTTCTCCGCTAAAAATAGGGTATTTTTTGCGAGTGCATCGATAAAAGTTGCATCAGCAACTATCAAAGTCTTGCTACGCAACACTTAAAAGTGATTCACCCCGTTATTCGAACTGATTCAATCTTTTAGTGATGACTTATTTTAATAGGGTTCAAGGTGATTTAACATCTTCTCCAGGACTAAAAAGGCTATCACGAAAAAATACAGAGTGCCCATTTACCCACACCCTAATTTTTGGGGTGTGGAAATGGGTGAATTTCATTCGCTCTGCTCATTAAATTCTAACGTTCAGCAAGCTGAATAACCTTCGAGCAAAACAAAAAATGCCAGCCACATTGTGACGAATCCAAGTTTTCGCAAAATGCGAAAACTGATGATAACAGTGTTTCAATAAACATCGTCATGATCAGAGCGGACAAAATGTCCAATCAAGAACAGACAATATAACCATTCAATTGGTCATGCTTTATTGCTTAATCTCTCGAATAGTCATTTTGACTATTCGAGTAATCAAAATGACCATTGGAATGGACAGGGAGATAAAGTTGTCCATTGCAATGGACAAAATGACCTTTCGAGTGGACAACATGACCAAGCAATACCAGAAATTACAACAGATATTAGTTTTATAGATTATAATAATAAAGAAATTAAAAAAAGGTAACAGCCAAAAACATGACTGTTACCTTTCATACTCTCTTCAATTGCTCAATAAGTTGTTCCCGGCTCATTTCACCACTAACAACAGCTTTCATGTTCTGTTCATCTTCATCTGTCAAAGTGAAGCCTTCGATCTCCAGTTGGTGTTTAGCCTGCTGGTAAGCTTTATCTAATTCAGCAGAAATCATTCACTCAACTCCAGTTTTTTGTGCTTTAAAATAAGCGTGAACGCTGTAAGACTGATACCTAACGCTGTTAAAGAAATAATAAGACCTACTGTTTCCATCTTCATCACTCCTTCTTATTCGACCTCCATATCCCCTATTTTACCACCATTCACTTCTTGTTTCCCTTAATTATCTAACAAACGTTTTTCTAATCAAGAGCGAAACATAATCGGGGGGTGAGGGCAAAAGCAAATTTCACAAAATTGAATAGAAGATATTACAGATATCTTCTATTCTTTCTTTTTATTAGTGTTAAATTTTACATTATTAGTAAAAGATAACTATAAATTTTTAGCAGGATCGCAAAGGAAAACGTAAAGACCTGCCATAATGAATTATGAAAACGTCTTATAGTTAAAAATCACTACCATTAATTATGATAGTGATTTTTATAATTGCTTTAAGTTTTCTTCTTTGTGACCCTTGTCCATATTAGTGAAAAAACAATAAAAATCACAAAGCAAATTGCAAATTGAATTGATGTAGTAACAAACCAATTATCTCCTAAGTTTAGCTCCTCTGTTACTTGCAACACAGCGAAAACCAGAAAAAAGATTAAGATAGATTTTTTATTCATGATGTATGTACCACCTTTTTATAATAAGGCCCAAACTGTACCTTGTGCAATGTATCCAGCCGATTCAGCTACCCAATCCCAAACATATGGTTTTAAATAATTAGATACCGTGTTCTGAACTTCATCTAATCCTCCTACTAAAACGTATGCACTCCAGAAGTTAACAAAAGCACTTTCAGAAACCTCATTTTTTACTGCAGCTGGAAATTTAGAATAGATTTTTTTGGGTAATTTCTTAGTAACATAACTTTTACCAAAAATTCTTATTAACTTTGTACCAACACTTACAGCGCCCATTGTTTGAATTTCATCAGTTTCTCTTTCAACACGAGGTGCCTCTTCCAAAACTTCTTCAGCAGTTTCTTCAACAATTTTATTGAGCTCTTCTTTAGTCATTTTTTCTTGCGTATTTGCAGTCTCACTGTTGTCTGATGACGTAGCACCTACAAAACTAGGTGCTATACATGAAAAACTCATCACACATGCTAATAATGCAATAAACACCTTTTTTTTCATCAAAATCCTCTCCTTCTCCAATTTATTAAAAATTTCAAAAAAATTATATCACACTTAAAATGGTAATTCTACCTTTTTTTTGTTACTTATAGATTAAAACGAAAATGGATAGCAACCTGAAAGCTTTATAAAATAAAATTAATTATATAAGGGGGGATATTACTCTAGAAATTCTTCTTTTAAATTATAAATGCTAGTTTATTTCCAAAACTGCCACCATTTTTTCTTTTTTGTCATAGCCAGTTCTTTTTTATGTTCTTGAACCTCACGTAAAACAGCCATTAAATTTGAATCGCGTTGATCTATTCGATCTAATAATTTTTGATTAAATTCTTCTTGTTTATCCATTCGATCATTCAGCTTTTTCAACTCACTATCGAACGCCCCACGAACGCCCTCATATTCCGTACGAACGGGGGTCGTTCGTTCATTCGATAAAAATTCATTAAACACTTGTACTGAAGCCATTTTAATCGTTCGACCTTCCACCTTAACTAACTGCTTGAAGTATAACAATGCTTGTTTATCACGAACGAGGAACGCACGACTATTATTCTCACCTTTTGTAAATACATAGCCTTCCTTTTCTAGTGCCATGCACCATTTTCGCAAGGTACTATCAGATACATTTAAAATACTTGCTATTTCGTGTGTCCAATACGCTTTTTCTTCACTCATCATTATCTAATCCTAATTAATAATATATTTAACTACTTAGTTTGTTTTTCTGCACTCTCATTCTATTATCCTTCAAAATTACTCTTCTTCTAACCAATTATAATAAGGGCTTTCTGGTTTATTAGCTAAATAGTGTAGTTGTTTAATATTTTGATTAGCTTGTCTAATTAATAAGTCAGCTTTTTTATAAGTTATGGATATAGGTTCTTGCACTATTCGGAGCACGTCTCTATTTTCTTTTAAAATGTTTATAGCACGCTGGCGATCAGCTTCGTTATTTATATTAATAAACTCTAAATAGTCATTTTCAATCGTTTCTACAATTGTTTTCAGTTCTTTAACTTGCTTATCAGTTGCACTTTTGACCGTTTCACCAGTTGACCAAGTTATTTTAAATGCAACTATTGCTCTCCCTTCTCTTTCTACTGTGTAATTAACTTCAAGTTCAGTAAATTGATTAATTTCATCAATTGCAACGTCTAATACAGCTTGTCTAAACCGTCCAGTATTGTTTTGATAAGTTTTTTTATCTTCTACACAAAATAGTTTCATTAAAGATTCTTTTGATAAAACTTTTCTCCAATACCCATAATTACCTTTTAAATAATCATATAAAATCCACGAAAAACCACTCTTAAAGTTTGCAATCGTTAAAAAACCATTTGTAATATAACGATCTTTTAAATCTAAAATATGGGGAATTATGTCTTCCGACCATCTAAAAGTAAACAAACCATCTTTATAATTAATTCGTTGAAAGACGTGAAGAAAATCAAATTCACCTGTCTCAAGATCATCTAAAGAAAAATTTAAATCGAACAACTTTTTACTATCTTGTTTGGCTTCTTCTCTGCGATACTCACCAAGATTAAATTTCTTTTCAAAATCAGCTTTAATAAATTCTGTTTTACCATTTTGTTGCGTCGAATAAATAGCATACGCAAGTAATTGCATTTGATTTAAAGTTAATTTTGAGCTTAATTTTGCCATTGAAAATTCATTACTTTTTTTTATGCTATCTTCGTAAAAAACTAAAAGTTGTTTATCATTTTTTCTAGCCATAAAATCCCCTCTTTTTTTATCTAATGTACTTTCAATTTTAACATAAAGTATAGTAAATCCCGTAAAAAAAGTACAATGAACCCGAGAAAAAAGTACAATGAACCCGAGAAAAAAGTACAATGGAACATCAAATCCTTTGTGGCACAAGAGATTTAGTTTGTCCTAAATATAAGTAATATAAGTAATATAAATAAATAAATAAAAGAAAACGTCATAATCTTATATAAATAAATTTACAATCCTATTAATCTATTCATGATAATAGCTCTTGCTTTATATAAAACATTATAGTATTAACCGTACCCTAAAAATTAGGGTACGGTTAATCGTCATAATTTTAATCTTGTGTGTCTTCTAAAAGAGACTATTTTATTTTTTAACCCTTTGATCTATCACTATTTATTACTCAAAAAAAGCCGTTTCCTTTTTGTGATGGATTCCTGCACCCCCTGCACCCCAAATAAGTGGCCAAACGGGAAAATCCTGTCATCGATAATTCCACGTTTGGCTTCAATAGTGTAGCAGGGGGTTCTCCATCACAAAAAGACTACGTTTTTTTCTGCGTCATAATCGCTCTGTTCTTTCTGCTCGACGTTGCCAATACATCTGCATGTACTTATCAAAGCCATCATGTTGGATCGGAGCCATCACTTCAACAATCCACGCTTTAAACTTCGTCGAATAGCTAACATTGCGAAGTTTATACGGTTCTAGCTCATACAAAAAGCCCGATTGCACCAACTCATCAACCACTTTCCCTATCTCCAGATCGCCTGGAATAAAGTCCGCTATATAACATCTTTTGTGCCATTTGTGGCTTGAGTAATCATCCATCACTAAATCTTCTTTGAATATGGTATAGCGCACAGGATTTTTCTCTTGTGCTTTCCGACGCCAACTGCCGATAATCTCTTTTAATCTTTCAATCTCATTTTCATATTCTTCTGGTGTCATACTTTATCAACCTCTCATATAGATTTTGGCTAAATCCCATCGCCCACGCCCATGACCTATTTCAGAGTGGACTTTATCCACGACGTCTTGGACGTCGGCAAATAAACGCTGCTGCTTTTCAGTATGTAACGCATAGTCTGCGGATCGTCCTTTGTCTTTGTGCTCAATCACACGCTCAAGCATTGTTTTTCCTTCTTCACCAATTCCACGCTCTTGAAAGAGTTGATCGACTCGCTCACGAGCGTATAAATGCCGAAAACCATGTGTTCCTTTTCCGTTTGGGTTAATCCCTGCTTTCAGAGCGCCATTTTGGACACTCTCACGCAATGTGTCTTTTTGAATAGGTACAAGTCTATCGTTTGGGTTTTTGTCGCTCAGAATGGATTCTAGACGGTTCTCAAAGTCTTTCGGTACATCTGCATACCGATACCGCCCCCCTTTTGTAATACCTTGGCCGTTTTGAATGTTTAAACGCCATCCCTTCTCGGTTTTTTGAAAGTGTTCTGCTCGAACGTTCACAGCTTCATTCACTCGCAATCCCATGTTTCGCATCAGATCCACGCCTGCTTGACTATTCGGACTCAACTGTTCTCGAATTTTTTCGTACTGCTCATGTGTGTACGCTCGATTACGTGTTGTCGGTGCTGACGTTATCATGCGTTTATCGGGTGTAAATTGTGTCGCTTCTTTACCGAATTGTTTAGCTTTAAGCTGCATTCCGTGCTCAATATGCTTTAATCCTGTCTCAATGTTCTTTAAATGACCATCTGACACCCCTTGTTGTTGTTTGAACTCAATATAAGCTTTGTAATGGCTCTCATTTAACTCATGTAGATTTTTAACCCCATGAGTCTCTCTAGCCCATTTCGCAAAATTCTGGCCCGCTGAAAGCGTTTCTCGCTTTTGTTTTTTGCTATGAATAAAATGCCGTTCATTTTTCATTCGAGCATCTCGCTTCGATTGACCAATACGATCTACGCTTTCAACCGCTGTTTTGACCTGACGCACAATGCTTGATTTAGACATACTTATCCCTCGTTTCGCTGTTTTTTCTTCGAAAAAATCATGCTGTCGCTCACATTCGTTCGCGACGTCCCGCCTTATGTTTCGCTCACATTCGTTCGACGAAACATAAGGCGGGGGTGCGTTCTTGCCATATATTTGTATCCTGTTTTCAATGTGCATTTATCTATTTAGCATTCCGTCCTATCTTTAGTGAGCCGGACACATTTAGGCTCGTGCTTCCTATTCGGTTTTGCGCAATATCCATATATCCTTCGGATATTGACTTACAAGTTTGCCGACGGGCGTCGCTTGTAAGATTTTGCTCGTCATCACTATCTATTTATTATCAGCTGTTCAAAACAAAAAAGAGCAAACCCCAGCTGTCAGAAAGTTTTGCTCTTATCACTTCCACCTGTTTTTGTTTGTGTTTAATCGTAGTCCTTTCTTGTCTCATTGACACTCCTTCCGTTTTTTTAGGCATTAAAAAAGCCTTTGAACGTTTGATATTGCGAAATCAAATTGACTTCGATCAAACGCCCAAAGGCGTGGTTTTTGGTGTATTCGACATACTTCGCTAAAGAAGTAGTATAAAAAAAGTAAAAAGAAAAAAATAAGGTATGCGTCTAGTATAACTGAACAGCTGCATAAAAAAAAGAGTGAACGCTTCTAGCATTCACTCAACATCCATTTCGTCTATGTTTTCGTTATTAATCATTTGTTTTTCTTCATCGTCAAGCAACCGCTTTTCGATTTGAGCATACTTCCCGTTGCCCCATTGATACATCAGAGCATACACATACTCAATTGTGCTTTCTTCTTTCAGGTGATCAAGTCCCCCATCTTCATATTTCTGCGACGCTTCTTTAAACAGACCTGAAAACACCATCAAGCGTTTGCCTTTTAATGCTTTATAGAAGACTTCAAACACATCTTGGCTAATTAAATAGTCTTCATCTTTCGCCGAGTATTTGGCGACTTCATAAGCACGATCATTATTATCTTCTCGTACTTTTTGAACATGAACTTGCGTAATACGGTCATCCTTTGTGCATGACTTCCACAGTTCCAACCAACGATCACGTGTTATGTACTGTCTCGAATTATTGAAATAACCTTTATCCACCACGAACAACGCATGAATATGCGGATTATAATCGTC
>NZ_JBEPMX010000021.1:0-9135 GCF_040545925.1 Alkalibacillus flavidus | reverse complement strand
ATAGTCATCGAATGAAGAATCGAACTTCCATATTTCAGGAAGAAAGTGTTCAGAATTAATTAGCAAAAAGTGTTCATTTTTACTTGACGCTTACATACGGTTATAATGAGCCAATTTTCACTGATGAACTCAGACCAGAACTGGCTCTTGAAAGCTCTACACTACGTATGAAGTTAAAACGGTTAGCTGATAAAAACAAAATTAAAAGGTATGCCCCAGGAATTTATTTTATTCCAAAGCCTGATGCGTTATTAAACAAGCAAACGTTAAGCTTTAATCAAGTCATACAACGAAAATACTTGTATGAAAACCATAAGCCTATTGGTTACCAAACAGGCATTGCTTTAGCAAACCAATTTAACTTAACATCTCAAACACCAGGTATCTTTGATGTAGTCACGAACAAGGAGACAAGTCGAAAACGCAAAATCAAAATCAATAATTGGCAAGTGATTTTAAGAAAACCAATAAAACCAATTAATGAACAAAACATCAAAATTCTACAAGCATTAGACCTTCTATCAAATTACGATAAGCTTAGTGAAAAATCACCAAGTCAAGGTTATCCAATAATACTGGAACACTTAGCTGGCATGTCTTTACCGAAACACGAATTCGAATCAATTTTGAGTAGCTATCCAGAAACAACCCTTGTTAAGGTCCATGAAAGTGGTTTATATAACCATATTACAAAAGTTTAGGTTGGTATTGGATACTAGTATATACTAGCTATTCATACTTACGATTTTCAATTGCAATATACTTTTCCCTTATTTTAATGCGATTCAATACTTCCTCTAAGTTTTGTTTGTCAGTTGATTTGACTAGCTTTTTTAATTGTGAAGTCGTGTCTTCTGGTTCTTCATAAAAGAATGTATCGGTACTCACATTTAACGTTTCACAAAATAACTGTAGCTCATCTAATGTCGGTTCTTGCTTCTGATTTTCCCATAATAAAACAGCAACACGACTCGTATTTAATTTCTCTGCAATAACTGAACGCGGTTGTTCACCAAGATATTCTTTTAATGTCTCCGCAAATAACTCATGATTAAAACGTTTTATCGACATGACTAACCAACTCCTCCTATTAAAAAGCCCCTAGCTTTCTACTAGGAACTTTAAAACTTAGAATATAATCAACTGAGAACATCTAAAAAATCTTTTTAAGCTTTATAAGACCTTTTCTTATGTTCTAAAAACCCTTTCTTGTATCATAAGAGCGCTTTTCTTATGCTTTAAGAACCTTTTCTTGTGTCTTAAGAACACTTTTCTTATGCTTTAAGAACCTTTTCTTGTGTCTTAAGAACACTTTTCTTATGCTTTAAGAACCCTTCTTGTGTCTTAAGAACACTTTTCTTATGCTTTAAGAACCTTTTCTTGTGTCTTAAGAACACTTTTCTTATGCTTTATGAACCTTTCTTGTGTCTTAAGAACATTTTCTTGTGCTTTAAGAACCCTTTCTTATGTCTCAAGAAATAATTCTTTTCATTTTAATATCATCACAAAGTATCCAAATATAAGTTATTGTCTTCTATGT
Organism: Alkalibacillus flavidus; assembly: GCF_040545925.1. Taxonomy (NCBI): domain Bacteria; kingdom Bacillati; phylum Bacillota; class Bacilli; order Caryophanales; family Bacillaceae; genus Alkalibacillus; species Alkalibacillus flavidus. Next base: position 7,595 of record NZ_JBEPMX010000021.1, on the reverse strand, counting down.
TCAAAACATCACGCATCATTTTCAACAATATACTTTGACGGTTCTTTCGTTTTATAAGCTTGATTACGATGCTGCGGGGTTTCTGGATAACGCAATTCTAACAAACTGTTTTCAACCAAGGGTCTGATGTGAATACGTCTTAACGCATTCCCTTCCCTGCCTGTTAAATCGGATAATTCATTAATCGTCAGATATTTATACGAACATAAAGTCAATATAATCTCTTGCATTTTCTCTGCCTTTAAACGTTTTGATTCGCGTGCTGTTTCTGCTATATCCCAAAGTTTATCATTTATACTTTCAATATCGAATTCCACTTCTTGGTCTGTCATTTGAATCGAACCATTCTCATCATATAAATCACTAAACACATTAGATAAGGTGTAATACGTCGAGCGACCTTTCCCATTTGATTCCAAAAGGCCTTCTTCAACTAAATTAGATAACCGTTTATTAATTTCAGAAGATGACTCCTGTGTTAAAGCTTGTAAACGAGCGTTCGTCACGTAACCTTCTTCATAGATTTTTACTAACACAAACAACTCTGATTTATCTAATAAATGAAAGCGGTCTTGAAGTAGTATTTTAAATTTATGAACAACATCATTTGGCATTAATGATATTGGCATTAACGTTAATGTTGTTCTCTCAGGTCGAAATTCTTCATGTAATACGGGTTTTTGCCAATGTTGTTCTTCCCATGTTAAATAAATACTTTCAAGACCGTACCCTGAGCGCTCACCGTATCCAAGTTGCGCAAATATCTTAAATATATTGGGATTCCGTGGGTCACTATTACCCCCTTCTATCGCTTTTTCAATTGGCATTCTTAGCGTACCAGGATTAGAGAACCTAAACCCACTTTGTTCTTTCTCAATCACGACACCAACATCCCCGTAATAGTTGGCATGAATAATACTATTCAATACAGCCTCACGAAGTGCCGAATGGACAGGCGTTTCAATTTTTCTAGCTAATGTTTCTTGGTCCAATTCAAAAGGAACATCAATATCGGATACGAGTCGTTGAATTACCTTAAAGAAAAAATCATATAAATTTCCTGACCATGTAGCATCATGGGATGTCACTCGATAGGACCAACGTTCTTTGATATCATCCGACAGCTTTTCACGATAATCTAAGAAAAAATGGGGAAAGTAATCTGTAATGGTGTGCTCTTCACCAAAAACCAATAATCCAGCCACGGTTAGACCTTCTTTATTTGTATTACGGTCATGGCTCCAACCACCGATACGTTTCAAAAAATCTTTATCGCTTAATTCATTCCACTTACTATCCGGTTTCATATTAGAAAATCGTTGACGATAGTTTTTGAATGATTCCATATTCAAATCGTCCCAGCTGAAATTTTCTATAATTTGATTATCTAACGCTTGAGACGATTGTTCCGCAATCATCCGTTTTACTTCTTCTTCACTACAGCTATAATCGCCTTCATAGTTACGTCGCCAGGTATTAATATATGGATTTTGCCCAATATATACTGGCCGTTGTTCACGGTTCGCTCTAGGAACATTGATTTTCAAAATATCCTTACCCTCAACTTTAATTGGTTGCACATCTTCATTGCGCAAAATGTTCTGACTTATTTTTTGTGGGTTATTTATCTGATTCCATAATTCTTGTTGCAGTTTTACAACATCATTCGTTCCAACAGGGAAAAATTCACCTTTCTTTTCCTCAACACCCAGTAAAATAACGCCGCCATCCGTATTGGCAAATGCTGAGTATGTATACCACATTTCTTTTGGCAATGTATTTTCAGCTAATTTACATTCTAACTTTGCATTCTCACCATCACGAATCATCTCCCAAAACGATTCGTTTTCCATAACATCACCTCTCCAAACGAGCAATATCTTACGTTTCATTTTACCCTATCGTACCGTTTTATAAAATAATTTGGACCGGTTACACTTAATTGGACAGTTTCACTAAGGTCATATACACTTGGTTCAAATATAAAAACTGAGGAGAAAACATATGACCAAACGTCAAAGAAGATCGTTTTCAAAGGAATTCAAAGAACAATTAGTACAGCTTTATACGTCAGGAAAGCCTCGTGCTGACATTATTAAAGAATACGAATTAACGTCTTCCACCTTCGATAGGTGGGTCAAGCAATACCGTGATAGCGGGTCCTTTGAAGAAAAAGACAATCGGACACCTGAACAAGAAGAACTTATCCAATTACGCAATAAAAATCAACAACTGGCTATGGAAAATGATATTTTAAAGCAAGCCGCGCTGATCATGGGACGAAAGTAGATGTGATTCGTCAAAACCGTCACAAATACTCGGTATCAGCAATGTGTGACGTCCTACAAATTTCAAGAAGTACGTACTATTATGAATCTCAGGCTCGTGAAAACACCGAGAACGAACTCGTCGAACAGATCGTTCAAATATTTAAAGATAGCCGCCAAAACTATGGTCAGCGAAAAATCCAAGTTGAACTCGCTAAATTAGGGTGGACCGTCTCTCGACGTCGGATCGGACGGATTATGAAAGAGCAAGGTTTAGTATCTAAGTATACGGTTGCCCAATTTAAACCCATGAAATCCCAAGTTAATGAATCTGAGATTGGCAATTCTTTGAATCGTGAGTTTGATCCATCCGAACCCCATAAAGTGATGGTCAGTGACTTAACCTATGTTCGTGTTGGGCATAGCTGGCATTATATTTGTGTGCTGGTCGATTTATATAATCGTGAGATTATTGGACATAGTACTGGGCCACATAAGGATGCAGCGTTAGTTCACCGTGCATTTGCATCTGTTCAGAAAGACCTTCGTCCATTTCAATTGTTCCACACGGACCGTGGAAGTGAATTTAAAAACGCGACCATTGATGGGGCTCTTGATTCGTTTGATATTGAACGATCCTTAAGCAACAAAGGTAATCCGTATGACAACGCCGTTGCTGAGGCCACGTTTAAAGCCATCAAAATAGAGTTTGTCAGGGGTTCCCATTTTATTAACCAACAAGAACTTGACCTTGAATTATTTGATTTTGTGAACTGGTACAATCACATTCGCATCCATGGATCACTGGATTATTTAACACCTGCTGAGTTCAAGTCAAAAGACCTTAACGTTTTTGTCTAGTTTAGTGTTGACATACCATGATGAACTGGTTCCTGCCTTTCCTTCTTTGTTTCTTTCTTTTGGTTCCGATTAGCTTGATGAATAAAACGATGATGGTCGGCATCAAATTTAAATTGACTACGTGCCATAAACCGAATGAGATTTTTCGGCTGGCTATAACCTAACTCATCCGATATAACTTCTAATGGTTTGCCTTGTTCCGTTAAATCGATAACACGCTTTATTTTTTCATCTTTCGATAAGGATACGGTTTGCGTTGTCATTAACATCACCTCATAACTTAATGATTAATTAAATGAAAAGCCCGGGCTGGTTTCTTATTAACTAATTCTTGTTCAAACAATGCTGGGCTTGCTTCAATAAATAACTGTTCAGCTTCTTTGACCTTGTGCTTGTCTGGAACTGGGAAAGAAACAAGGACTTTAAAAATGAGATTGCCTTCTAAGAACAATGCTTGAAGTTGTTTGTTGGGATGTTTATTCATTTGAAGTAACGAGCGGTGATGGGCAATCCGAGAGCGCATGTTGATACTCGAACCGACATAAACACGGCCACTTTCAGTATCCTCTAGGATGTAAACGCCCGCTAATTCGGGCACATGGTCATTCGGCAAATACTTAATGTTATTTTGTAACAACGTCATCAACTCCTTGTAAGGTTTGAACTATGTAACTTAGTCCCTTTGAACCTTAAGTTATAGAAAAAAAGACAGTTAATTCAACAACAAAATCATTGAATCTAACTGTCGATTAAAAAAATATAATGATGTTAAACCCTGTCATAACAGGCTTTATGAACAATAATGTAAAAAATAAAAAGCTGACTTAACTGTCATTGGATAAAATGCTCGATTTCTAACAAAAAACATCTTTTTAAAGTAAAGTGTTGAAAAATGAAAGGATGTTTAATGGATGAAAACGGGGAAGGTATCAATCAAATCGATTAACGGGCATTTATATGTTTATTCTTGGCAGTATGTACCTGTTCATTTACGGAACAATCCAGATTCCAAATATAAATGGCTCTATATTGGGCCATTACATTCCCAGGAAGTTGATGATTTTATCCATTCTTTATCTGAAGAAGACCAAGAGCAAATCTTTGAGATGATTGAGGAAAGAAAACAATATCTGCATGACATCGAACGAATAAAACAACAGTTGTTGAAGCAAAAACCAACCAAAACAGAATATGAACGCATCAAACAAATCAACAACACGAAAAACCGCAACAAACAGTTACACGAGTTCGATAAAAAGTTAAATCGCCTATCAAAAAAGAAACTCCAAAACCAATACTCGAAATCTTAAGACCTTAAAACCAAGTTCCCAAGGTTTTTAAAAGCAACAATAGAAACCATCGTCATCTTTTAAATAAGGTGACGTTTTTTAATAGATTTAAATACTATTTAATCAAGGCAAAACAATTTTAGAAATGGTTGTCATAAAATATTAAATCAATGTTATATATGTTAAAATATTTGTCAAATTATTTTAAATACTATTAAAAATGAAAGGATGCTTACCTATGGCTAATGATGAAGAAAACAACAATCAACAAGAACTCGATAACGTCATTGAATTTCCATCTTCCGTTAAGGTCCAAATTGTTATAAAGGACGATGGGTCGGGTGGATGGTCGACTCATACATATCCTGGTTATGGTGATGTTGTGCACGAAGTTGATGTCAATGTCGATAAAGAAACATTGGATATGTTTAATTTAAAGCCGAAGAACGTCATGGGCAAAGCCTTGTCCATTTCCAAACGTGCTTACGAAGGTTATAACTATTATGTTGACAGACAGCTCGGAATTATTTTAACCATTTTTTCAGATGGTCATGATTTAAGCGTTGAAGAGATTGTTCCTTTTGATTTTTATAACCCTGAAGGTTTAGAAGTTGAAGTATTTCATCAGCCAGGTGCAGAAGATACATAATATAATCTCGTTGCAATAGATTGTACTGTAACTTTGCACAAATCTGTACTGATGATTGCACAACACCTATGACATGAATCGATTGAAACACTTTTAATCACATCGGTTAAAAGTGTTTTATTTTTATGCCTTAACTGTTATTTGAATCGGCTCATTCATCAGCTATGCTTAGAACAAATTCATTTTATAAAGGAGTGCTTAGAACCATGTCGTCATATGATATTCATGATATCCAAATCAAAGGCAATCAAGCCAGTCTATCAACGATTAAGAACCTACTGATTGTGAGCAACAATTTAGTTTCTTTTAACCGAGTGAATACTATTTTTCAAGATACATATAACGTAGAAGCGTTTCACAAACTGCAGTATTGTTTATTACTTGAACAAGAGTTTGGGATTAACGAACTGACCATCAAATACTTAAATCCGAACAAACACCTTAATATTTTATTTCAATTTATAAGTGAAACATTCGATGATATTATTATTTTTTACACAGTGATTGATACTTCGGACTTCAATAAAATACTACATATCATAGCAGATGGCCAATACCATACCACTGATTCTATTGATGTGACTGACATGATACATAACCGCTATTATTAAATAACGTTTAATATTATCTGTTCCATTTCAAATATTGATAAATAAAACGCCGTCAAATTATATTAGATTGAATTAAATTTAATAAAAAACGGTTAAATCATATTAAATATCATCATATAAAGAAACCATAAATCTTAAAAGTCAAAAGCTTTAAGCTCTCTTGGCGAGAGCTCTTTTTAAAAAGAAATGCGCTTTTTAAAAAGGAATGTTTCACGCCTTTCGCCTTTGAATTTTTTATTCAGAAGCCGACGCTTTTAACGCACTTGAATTTAACATAACAATGTTTACTTCCAACAATCATAATTCTATAAATCAACAAATCCTACTATCATTTATCAAATAAACCATAACAACTGTCGTCATACCAACACTTAACACTATTATGATATCTCATAATTTAAGATGTAATGTATCAATAGATTCATTTTCAATATAATCAAATCATCTATTTCGACACTTTCAAATGAATCAATCTAACACTAATGATTGTCACTCAAATCATTTAACCATAAATCAAAATGACGAACGATTTATTCTATCAATATATAAGACATACCCTTATTTAATTATTAATCATAAAGTCATCATAACAATGTTTTAATAACAAAATCCTAAAACCTCAAATATATGAATTGAAATATTTTAATATTGGATATAAACAAAAGTTCAAAACCTAGAAAAGAAGGAAGAACAACAACATATCCTTTTTTCCGTCCCGTCGCTTTTCAAGCCATTTTTGAACGAACGGTAAAGAACATCATATAATATAGAACAGACCAAAATAGAGAAAATAACTTCTATCGTATGGACAAGTTGAAGAAAAGCGATGAAAAACGGGAATAAAAAAGGAATAAATTGTTCAGTTTTGGAGTACAAAGAATTGAAATGTATTATGTAATGTGCGTTGAATTGCATAGCAATTTGATGCTCATTTTTCAGCGTAATATCAATGTTTATTTGTATTTTGAGCAGGTAATTACAAAGCGAAATGCAACCTAAGTTGCAAACATAAATAATTATTGAAGACCTCCATAATCACGTGCAAAAACTAATGCAAATTAGACAACAAAAAAGAGCAAATTCCTTACTGGAAAATGCTCATTCTTTTTAAACTAACGCTTCCGTTAGTTGGATAAGAAATTATTATTTATCAATTATTTAATTCGTATTTCAATTTCATCTTCGTGTTCTTTTAACAACGCATCAATTGTTTGTTGTATATCGTCATTCAATTCTTCAGCTTCTTCTTCTGTTTCAGGTTGCTTATCGCCAAAATGTTCTTTAAAAAATTCATTTGCATAGGCACTTCTCTTAGCACTTCTCTCAATATACTCCTTATGATACTCTTTTGGCTTCATATCAAATCTCTCAGCCTGAGCCTTTGCAAACTCTCTAATTTCATTTGCTTCATCAGTATCAACATTTTCAGGAGGATACTGACCAAAAGATTCAATTGAGCTTTCGACTTCATCTGATACATCGATTCCCATTTTCTTAGCTTCTTGAATAACAACAGTTTCCCTAACCATTGACTCAACAACTTCAGGTAAATCTTCATCTTCCACTTCAACTAAAAAACGAATGTCCCCAACTGTTATTTCTTCTCCCCTTACAATAGCGGCTACTTCGTCATTGTCACATGTGGCTGAGCCTGAACATCCCACTATAAAACTTAAACTTATCAAAATAATACTACTAATCAATTTGTTCATTGGTTCACCCCTAAGTCTTTATAAGTATCAACTTTGTGATAAAAGACTTCTTCAACAATCCTGCGATTTAGTTTAAGAAAATCTTTTAACTCATTTTACCATAAAAATACCAGAGAGTGTAAAATATTTTGTGTAAATAGAATATGACCACGTGATGGTATAGAAAAAGGAAGACCCTTTCTGTAGAATAAAGTTAGCACACAACA
>NZ_JBEPMX010000020.1:0-11187 GCF_040545925.1 Alkalibacillus flavidus | reverse complement strand
ATGTTGTGTGCTAACTTTATTCTACAGAAAGGGTCTTCCTTTTTCTATACCATCACGTGGTCATATTCTATTTACACAAAATATTTTACACTCTCATTCGTTAAAGTGGTAGCCAAATTTATATTTCTCCTAGAGAATTTAACTTTCCAAAGTATAGATTTTTTCCCTTATCAAAAGCTATAGGTAAATCACCAAGAAGGCGATCGTTAATGAAAATGATTGGGTTGTAATTATTGATCTAAATAAAGATACCGCTACATAAGCAGCAACTAAGCTCGGTCGTGCAAAAGAAAACGAAGTCGATACGGGAAATCTAAAACAGGATTAGGCAAGATGCAGTAGGAGGAGCAATACCATATGACACTATCTGTTTTAGCTGAAATCATGCTTATTATCTTATTAGGAATGGGTTCACAGTGGATTTCTTGGCGTTTTCAGATGCCTGCCATTGTCGTCATGTCCGTTGTTGGTTTATTGGCAGGACCCTTCTTTGACCTAATCCAACCTGAAGGTACATTTGGCGACTTATATAAACCGTTAATTTCTATTGCCGTTGCCATTATTTTATTTGAGGGTAGTTTAAGTCTAAATATAAAAGAAGTAAAAGGACTGGGTCGGCCCGTTATTCGACTTATAACAATTGGTGCATTATTAAGTTGGATTTTAGGTTCACTAGCTGCACATTATGTTGCAGGGTTAAGTTGGGCTGTCTCATTCGTGATCGGCGCCTTATTTATCGTTACAGGGCCTACTGTTATTCTACCGTTATTACGTCAATCCAAGTTAAAGCCAAGACCAGCAAAAATATTGAAATGGGAAGGCATTATCGTAGACCCTTTAGGAGCCTTACTAGCCGTTTTAGCCTTTGAAGTGATCATCGTGTTAACGAATGGCACAGCGGATTTATCAAGATTACTCGAATTTTTTATTGGGTTTCTATTAGCTGGACTTCTCGGGTGGGCTTGTGGTCGTGGTGTTGGTTGGATGTTTAAAAAAGGGTATATTCCCGAATTTCTTAAATCCCCTATTGTGTTTACGATTGTGATTAGTTGTTTTACGCTTGCCGATGAAATTAAGCACGAGGCTGGACTTCTAGCCGTCACCGTCATGGGGATGACCTTAGCTAACATTGGCGTTCGGTCGATTGAAGATATGCGCCATTTTAAGGAGAATATTTCGATTCTACTCCTATCTACCATCTTTGTGATGTTAACAGCATCTTTAACGATGGACACACTATTCGATATCTTACAGCCAGAGATCTTGGCCTTTGTCGTGTTAATGTTATTTCTTGTTCGTCCACTATCTATATTTCTTTCCACCATTCGAACGGATTTATCGCTCAGTGAAAAAGCATTAGTGGGTTGGATTGCACCACGAGGGATCGTGGCTTTAACCGTATCAAGTTATTTTGCTTCTATCTTATTAGAAGAAGGATACACAGATGCCACCATTGTCACCCCTGTCACGTTTGCACTCGTCTTTTTCACGGTATGTGCCCATGGCTTTACATTAGAACCACTAGCCAAAACATTAGACCTCTCGATAGATGACCAACCTGGCGTGTTGCTAGTGGATAGTAACCCTTTCTCGGTTGCATTTGGGCAGTTTTTACAACAGTTAAACATTCCTGTTAAAATCGTGGACTCTTCTTCTGAGAAATTAGAAAACGTAAAGGAAGCTGACTTACCTTATCATCATGGCGAGATCTTGTCGGAAGAAACTGAACACTCTATTGATCTGACCCCATTTGATTACCTCATTACAGGGACAGATTCCGATGCTTACAATGCACTCGTCTGTTCGACATACATTCCTGAATATGGCCGCCATCATGTGTTTCGATTAAGCGTCGAAGAAGGTGAAACAGTTGAAGATCTTAAACCTACAATAGGCGGGCGAGTTTTATTTGGAGAGGGATATACCTTAACAACCCTTTCCAAAGCAATTGAAAATGGTTTTGAATTTAAAAAAACGTCAATCACAAAGGAATATAATGACCAACAATATAACCAAGACAGAAGCGAAAGAGAAATCCGATTATTCGTGCATAGAAAGTCAGGAGAACTAGAGTTTTTCACTCCCGATTCGGAAATAACAGCAGAAGAAGGGGATTTTGTCATTAGCCTCATTCCACCAGAGGAAGAGTCGTCTTAGAAGCCAATTGACGCTCACAGGTCTAGATTTCTTAATCTTTTCATAAACGACTCATAACGCGATCAATCAGAATGAAGTAACTTGGGCATAAATCCGATCACAATATTAAAAGGAGACTGTTTGAATCACATGAACAGTCTCCTTCTATTTAGATTAAAATTTGAATACTTCCATATTGAGAATGAGAAACTCATCGGTTACATAAGGTTCTCACCAATGTATCTAAGTGATTTTTTATTTTATACTTCATTAATGCACCCGATTTTTCATAATTGCTTATCTATTCTTGAAAAACTTCGTTATCTAGTTGGCAGTGGTGCTCGCTGAGAAATAAACCCTTTGTCCACTAATTCATTCCAAAACGATTGTGGAATGTCTTGATTCATCATCTCTACATCTTCTGCATTGTGTTCCGGACGTGTTGAACCTGGAATGACAGCCTTTACTGCTGGATGGGCAGTTGAAAATTGTAAGGCTGCTGCTTTCAAGCTCACATTATGATGTTCTGCAATTACTTTTAACCGCTTTACTTGATTGACTATGTCAGCATCAGCTTTAGCATAATCAAAATGATATCCTCCAAGTAACACACCAGAATTAAATGGACTTCCTACAATGATATCGACACCTTTTTCCTCAGCTTTTGGCAGCATGCGTTCTAAGGCATGCTCATGCTTTAAAAGCGTGTATTGTGTGGCAGATAAGCAGACATCAGGTTGAGCTTCTTCCAAGTCCATTGCTAGTTCAATCGGTTCGGTTGTATTAACACCAAGTCCCCATGATTTGATCACTCCTTCTTCACGAAGGCGACTTAAGACACGAAAGGCGCCATTTCTAGCCTCATCAAACTTTGTAATCCATTCATCTCCATGAAAATCAGGGGAAACATCATGAACGAAGACCATATCCAAGTGGTCGGTTTTTAACCGGGCTAAACTTTGTTCAATAGATTTCATAGTGGCTTCTTCTGTATAATCCGTTATGACTTTATTTTGACGACCATCCTCAAATAAGCCTTCTGTATTTTTTTTCATCGGTCATATAACGTCCAACTTTCGTACCTATGAAATAATCATCACGATTATACGCTGATAACGCCTCGCCTAAACGCATTTCCGCTAAACCTGCTCCATAAAAAGGTGCAGTATCAAAATAACGAATTCCTTGATTCCAGGCAGTTTGTATGGTTTTTTGTGCTTCCTCTTCGGGAACGTCTCTGAACATATTTCCTAATGGCGCGGTTCCAAGACCTACTTTATGTTTAAGTGCTTGCTCTAACGAATTCAACTAAAATCCTCCTTATCATGAAGTTACATATATCTTTTCCCACTTACACACTGCACTAAAACATGAAGACTTGGAAATTTAAATCGTTTTAGGTTGTAACCTTACTAATTCTAGATAAGTTTAAACACTTTAATCTGTTGATATGCTTGAAAAGAGAATGAGACAACAAAACATCCAACATATCAGTGATATACAATGAGCTACCATAGAAACGAACGGTCAGTTAGGCTGAGCGTTAAAGTCTGATCACCAATATGCGACTAAACAGGATAATCAGATGCTTAAATCGCTGCTTGAATCCAATCAACCTCATCAGAATAGCAATTCAGAAACACAAACTAATAATTCTAATAACGTCTTTACAGAAGTCAAAGACAGACAGCATAAAATAAAGCTTCAAAAGGATTTGGGTTAAGGATTCAATGATTGTATAGAATTGTTGAGTTTGAACAAGCCTTCTTAACTATAGACAATTAAGCAACAAGACTACCTCCTTTGACAGTTTATTTACTTTTTTGAAACGTTTTTTTTATGCTGCTCTTGATAATGTTTTCATGTAAATCATCGTGATTTTGGATGAAGGTTTATTCAAGAATATGATTAAAAAATTAAAAACACCTCTTCCAAGCTAGTGGATTCCAAATATTTTCATCCCAAACATAATAAAACATATCTAATTGGTTTTGCGTTCTTTATAACTGGCGAAGTGGATGTATTTCATATCTTCACTGATAATTTTTCCGAATTCACAACACCTCTCATGGACTATAAAACACTGCACGTAAGCTGTAGGATCAATTGTTTTCACCGTCTCTCCAATGCACAAATATCCTCTGAACTATTTTATTACTTTTACTGATAATACCAAGAGTATAAGTTTGAAGAAGGTTCCGTTCAGAAAATTATTTATTTCATGTATACCCATCTTAATCTTCTCTTGGACAAAAGAACGCACGAATCATTCAATTGATTTTCACAACCATTTTATCTTACACTAGTAGAGATTGGGTAGGGTTTTTCCTTGTATAAATTAATTCCGCTATTAACAACAAGGCAAACTTACCACTTTTACCTTCACATATTTTACAAAAACTAATGTGCGTCAACTTAATAACAGCGTATATCTAATTTTCTTAAAGTTAATTATTGCTTTAAAAAATATATAAGTGTAATAAACTAATTGCAATCCTGTGGTAAAATTAAATAATATAAAGTTAATGACATATAAAGGTGATGAGTTATGAATTCGAAAAAACGAAATTATAAATTTATTGATTTATTTGCAGGAATAGGTGGGTTTAGGTTAGCGAATGAAATGATTAATTCACACAATATGGAATGTGTGTTTTCTTCAGAAATTGATAAATATGCTTGTGAAGTATACGAGCATAATTTTGGAGAAAAACCTTATGGTGATATTAAGGAAATTGATTCAAGAAAGCTACCAGATTTTGATATTTTAACAGCTGGTTTTCCTTGTCAACCCTTTAGCTACTCAGGGAGATTAGAGGGATTTGATGATAAAATAAGTGGAACTTTATTTTTCGATATTGTTAGAATTTTACGTTCCAAAAAACCAAAGATGTTTTTATTAGAAAACGTAAAAGGATTAAAATCGCATAATAAAGGTGATACATTAAATACTATAGAAAAAACATTGAGAAGTATTGGTTATAATATTTATTGGACTACTTTAGACAGTTACGACTTTGGAGTACCTCAGTATAGACAAAGATGGTTTTGTGTTGGTTTTAAAGATGATATTTATTTTGAATTCCCGTCAGGTAATAATAGTGGAACTGCTTTAAGAGACATTGTTGATACAAATAATACTGATGAATCATTAAAATTAACAAAATTTGAGACTGATCGTATCGATTATCATTTTAAACAATTAGAATTAACTGATGAAGATAGAATTCAGCACGATAATTCAAAATATGATCCCAAGACTAAGAAAGGAAAGTATGGGATTTATTCTTATCTAAAGCCAGATAAAACTTTAAGATTTCACATAGGTGATAAAGCAAAGACACAAATACAAGAAGCTTATTATAGTAGTATAGACAGTGTCGCACCTTCAATAATTGCTTCTAGGGAACCTAAATTATGGGATCTGAAGAGGAGATTATCTGTAGAAGAATGTAAAAAATTACAAGGTTTTCCGGATTGGTTTGAGTTTAATGTATCTAACGGACAAGCTATAAAACAATTAGGAAATGCAGTAACGGTACCAGTCGTAAAAGAAATAATTCAGCAAATGTTATACTATTACGAGAAAAGCATACCAATTCCTAAATACAACCAAATGAAATTACAGGTATAAAAGGTGCTAAATTTTTAGCACCTTTTATGTATTAATTAATATTTGATCTTTCACTTCTTTCACAAGCTTAATATATCTGTTTTCAAACTTATCTTTCATATTGATTGATAGGAGAAAAATTTGGGGATTGCCTTCATCATTTATTTCAATCACATATGGTTCATAGTTATTGTTTACTGGGTAAATTATTATACCGATATTAGATTTTAGCTGTCTACAATAGAATAATATCTGATATAAATCATTTGAACTAACTAAATCAGCTACATTTCCAGTTGAGGGATTGAATTCTTTATTCTTCACATCTATAACTGCCCTACTTATGTCTTTATATTCATCATAATCAATTAAAATATCAGGAGTATAACTTTTTATTCCATATTGATCATTTCCTTTAATACTAGTAAACACTTTGGGTTCATTCCACTTTGTAACACTTTCATTCAAACCTTTATCCAATAGTTTCCTGACATACTTTTCAAAAATGTCGTTTGAATTAACTAAAAATGAATACCACTCTACAGAACCATTACTATATGATGCTTTTAAATCCATTAAAATTTTAACTGAAGAATCAAGCACTATGGGATAATAGTCGTTTGCAGAATAAAATGAATCTAATCTCAGTTTTATTTCATCTAGTTCTTGATAAGTGAATTCTCTGTCATCCACATAATCGAACTCTCTCAGTAATGTATTTAATTTTATTATAACTTCTTCCTTTTGTTCATATTCTATCAATTTTTTTAAAGCAGCTTTAATTATTTGGTTTTGTAAAGAGTTTAGTGTATAATTCTCATCAATTATATTAACACCTTTATATGGTACTTCATATTTATTATAACTTTCAAATACAATACTCCCTTTTACTATATCTGAATACTTTTCTACTTTTTTAAACACTCCAGTTAACCCCTGAGATAACAGAGCATAACAAATTTTATAAAAATAACTTGAAATAGATGATAACTCAAATGTACTATCAATATCATACCCTGTAGTTTCCATTTGAAATTCATTGTACTCCGATGACACAAAAGAATACATTTCAAATATTGATTTCATGGTGATCGCATTATTTCTAGACTTAATTTCAATAAGAAGGTCATCTAACCTCAACACACCTACTGTATAGTCTTTAAAAGACAAAGTATTATTATTAATCTTTATTGGAAGATCCTCATTATCACGCAAAATTTCTTCTGCAATTGATATATATTTTTTTTCTAGAGGTACATCACTGTTTTCATTAATAATTATTTTACTCATTATTTTAGAAATTCCTTTATTGCTTGTTCAAACTCATCTCCTGTCAACCTTAAAGGAAGTTGATCTCCTAATACAGATTTTATCTGCAAGTAATTTCCATAACAAAATTCCTCAATCATAGGTAAAACCTTGTAATTAAATACCAACTCAAGAGAGTGAATATTCCAATAATACTTCCCATCTTCTCCTTTAACATTATCATCCAGGAAGTTGGCGTGCCCAACAAGTAATTCTCTATTTTTATGAGACTTAAGTAAATTTTGGTTTATTTTTGTTAATAAGTCGGACACTGATATTCCATCTTGTGATGGACAAAGATCTATAAGCAAATTAGGGTCTGGTTCACAATAAACATTAATAAACCTTCTCCTTAAAGCATGATCTATAGACCCAATAGTTCTATCAGAAGAATTCATTGTTCCAATAATATACAAATTTTTAGGTAAAAAGAGCTCTTCTTGGTGACCATCTACTAATATTTCAGTTTTATGATCCCTATCTAAACATTGAATTATTTCGCCAAAAACTTGACTTAAATTAGCTCTATTAATCTCATCAATAATTAATAAATGACTTTTTTGACTTGGACTATTATTTATTTCCTCTAACAAATTTAATAATAATCCTTTTCGATAGTTTACTTCATCCTTCTCAACTATGTAACCACCAATAAACTGTTGGTAAGAATATTGAGGATGAAACTGTATATTAGTTACTGTATCAAAACTATCACTTATTTTTGAAGTCAAATATGATTTTGATGTTCCAGGAGGGCCACTCAAGATTACTTGGAAATATTTAGATAGTAATTCATTGATTCGTTTCTCTGAAACTGAGTTTTGGTTTACATTTTGCATTTCAAACTTCCTCCCATACATATCATTTTTTTCATATACTTGTTCAACATTGGTCCAATAATCCACATTGTTTGGCGATCCTATAATAGACCTAATATATGATGCATTATGCGGTTCATCACTAAAATCTAACTCTATATCGTTATCAGCATGAAAAATTAATTCCTTCTCTTTACTAATTATATTATATGATTTAAGAAATTCATTAGTCAGCTCACTATAGGTGATTTTTCGTTCAAATTGAGTGAAACGATTTGCCCATATCGATAATGCTACTAAATTTATTTTGTGTTCATTAATTTGTGTTAAACTATTAATCTCATCTATGTAATTATACGTGAATTTAATTTGTTGGTTTTTTAGATCTTCGATTATTACATTTCTCCAAGTAGTTGCTCCACCAATGATATTATTTTTAAGTCTTGTTCTCACCCACTTTTCTAAAGATTCTTTAGGATTAGACCCCCATTCAGACATATTAAACGGATTGATAAAGTTTGATTTACTTGTAGGTTTTTCGTATGGAGCAAACAACCAACTCAGTCTTTTTGTTAAATCTACACCGTACTCTGTTATATTTTTTAAGGGTTCAAATGATAAATTATTATAATTACACCCCTTTAAAATTAAAAATGTAAAAAGAACACTTGGGTTTTTCACCTCTTTTTTAGTTAACTCTTTATAAGCCTTTTCTATCGTTTTTGTATCAAGAAAATATCCCACAATAATCACCACCAATTAATATCCGAATAATTATAATTTAATTCTATTAGTAAAACAATAATAACTCAATAAACCTGATTAAGTGTAATTTTTTATAAGGTATATCATCATTAAATTTGTGTAAAGTGGTAGGTAAATTGTCTTAGGAGATTACCCTCTCAGCATCAACTCGAGTGTAAGCGTCAAATAGAATAAACACTTTTTGCTAATTAATTCTGAACACTTTCTTCCTGAATTATGAGAGTTAGATTCTTCATTCGACGACTATCCTCATCACGAAATTGAATGACTTCTACTCGATGTAGATCCATATCCAAAATGACTGTAGTAAATCCCTGATCACCTAATAAATCGCCCCACAGACTTGAACCCTTATTTGAAGACAATATAATTGAGTTTTGTCATGCAAGTCATTAATGGGATGGTAAAAGTTAAATTCTCATTAATCCGTTTCCCTAAACATGATGTTATCAATACTATATATCAATAGTTGTAAAATAAAATCACGATTTATATGTTTTGTCAAAAAAGCCCAAATACACATCCTCGAAATACAAGGGGACGGATCAATATTGGTACTTCGAGCTAAAATCGCTCTAAAAAGTTCCGAAAGTGAAAAACAATTGAGCACAGAGAAATAATTTAAGTCAACTCTAGACATGTCCTAATTTTATTTTTTAACTGCCATTGTCTATGGATATTTAGTGAAAGTGTTAAATCTCATTAATGATAAACTAAGGAAATGTTAACCGTAAATCGATACTCCAAACTTTCAAAAGAACCGTGGCACTTAAATTGATAAACTGTCAAAAACTAAAATCGTGATTTGGTACTTAGATTATTGCTGTTTTAATATGCACTTACGAGCATCTTATTTTTAGTAATAAATTCGTTTCAAGAAATTGATATTCTAGAAACAATTAGCTTTTAGGACTTACTCATATGTCCAGCGTGTAATTTTCACCTTTTTGTACTGATCTCAAAAGCTCAATTGCATCTATTGAATACTTACTTCTCTCAGAATTACCTATTTTTATTGTCACATGATACTTATTATCACTCTCTTTAATATTAATTCCCTGATCGCTTTTAATTTGTTTAATAAGTCTGTCTGCTCCATGCCAGTTTGAGTAACCAAGTTCTTTCCCTACCTGTGTTAACATAAAAGGGTATTTCATATTTATTTGACTTGGATCATCCAATAATGATACTCCATATAAATTTGGTAAACCACTTTCTTCACTTACTGCTCTTTCTATAAGCTGAAAATCAACCTCTACACTTTTTCTTGGAATATCACTTCTAACCAATTGAAAAGTTCTAGCAAATAAAGCTCTTAGTAATTTTGGATGAACATTTTCTATTGCTTTATTAATTGAAAAGGCTTCAAAAACCCAACCAAATTCTTTCGCTTCTATGTACTTAACTCTTACTTCTTTTCCGTTTATGACAAATACCTTTTCTTTTTTCGGTACAGAATCTTCCATCAGTTGATTATTAAATTCCAAAAAGTATATGTTAGGAATTAATTCACCTTCAGACGATATGATTTCATCTATGTCAGAAAGTATTCTTTGAATGTTTTCATCACTCCCGCTGTAGCCTACAAATAATAAAGGGTGCTCTGCGAAAAAAGTTAATAATTTTGCACTTAAATACTTCTTTTTATTTAAAAATAGTTCATAATCATCCCTATCAAAAACTAATTCTTTATATTCATTTACGCATCCATGGATTTTGAAGATTTCACCAATAGACATGGTGTCAGGTTTTAGGACTCTTTGTCCTATGATTGGTTGATACTCATTAAAGATAGTTTCTAAAAATGTATCATAATTTGTTGTTATTATGGCATGTGGTTGAATAGCCTTTAAATGTTTTATCTCTGCTTTATGAATGTCGTTATTAATCTCTTCTTCGCTAATAGGAGTGATACTTTCGAAATATTCTTTAATTTTATATTTAATATAAGAAGATTTTTCAACATAGGGGTGAAAAAGTTCTTCTGGGAATCTTTCTTTTCCATCCCACGCCCATTTTCTATAATATTGTGAGAATTCAGTTCCTATTTCCTCTAATTGATAATCGCCTTGCAAATAATAACCTACTTCATGCGGTATATAGGAGCATTCATTTTGCAGCCATTGCAACAGCTCTATCCAATTAGGACTATTGAAATATCTTTTAGAAAGACCAGAACCAACAAATAAAACTGGCTGTGTTCCCATCTCATTTAAGCATTCTTTAATATCTATTGTTATTTCACTTTTATATTGTTCATAGCTCAACTAAAATCCCCCCTAAAAATCAAAATTTAACTGACTGAATATTATCACAATAACATATTTATACAAAAATAAGCCAACAAATTAATCGATGGCTTATTTTTGTAATATGATTAACTTAATCTAACTATCGAATTAAGGATATAAAAGTTAGTTTTTAATAACTGCCTTAATTTTACTCGGGTAACTGTAAGCGTCAAGTAAAAATGAACACTTTTTGCTAATTAATTCTGAACACTTTCTTCCTGAAATATGGAAGTTCGATTCTTCATTCGATGACTAT
>NZ_JBEPMX010000019.1:0-21932 GCF_040545925.1 Alkalibacillus flavidus | reverse complement strand
GATGCTAAATCTATCATACTACAGAGAGTTATTTTTGATTGAAAAGTGTTCATTTTTATCGAGCAAAAACTGTCTACTTTAGTTTAGCGTTTACACCGTATTGTGTTATTAAATATTCAAGTAAATTCATGGCTTATCACCTTTAAACAGTATTATAACAATTCTATATGATATTTGTATAAAAGCATCACTTCATAGAGTAAGGTTATAATTAAGCTTTATTTCATGATGTGTTCGCTATGAGAACTTAGCTTTATTTTACAATAAACTGTAATGATGATATTCTTTTTTATGATATGTGATGAATTAGCGGGTCAGTTCGTGGGGGACCTGCTCCGACGTGACGGCACTTTAGGTGACTGTATCAAGTGTAAAATAATATCACGGCAGCCATTGCCCTAAGGCACAGATGGGCCACCCACACATTTTGAACTTAATTTTAGAATGAAAATAAGATTGATATTTACAAAACCATCGAGAAAAGAAATGATGATAAAAATTTTATCTAGAATAATTAAAATTTTGATGGAGTTTCTTCCATTATATATGTCTATTTTAATAGAAGATAATAACTTAGAAAAAAAGTTGCAATTTATCAAGGAATCATTTATGATGAATTTGAAATATAATACGGATAATATGAGACGATGTAGATATAATGTCACACATTATATTTGCGTTGTCTTTTTTAAAATTACAATGAGAAAAAAAGGAAAGAAAAGAGAAAGAGGAAGCTGAAAACACTATTCTGACCTCCGCTGGTAAAGTCGCTTTAGCTATTGATATGGGTAACGAACAAAGTAATATGTTTGCTGTGGCATACAGTTCAGAAGATGAGGTTGAGAATAGAAAAAACTGAAATATAATAGATTGATTGTCATCGTATTTTAATAGTGAAATATTTATTTCTGGAGAATAGATCACTTTGTATTTGATATTATAATAATTTATAATAATAAGTCTATAGGCTTGTTACATAGGCTGTTAATTAGGGTATAATGAATAGTGTGAGGTTAATCTACCTATTTTAAAGGAGGACAGTCTTGTGAGTAATTTTTACAAGAACAACACAAGAAAAGTTATGACAACATCGGCAGCTGCGGCTTTAGCAGTAACAGCGGTTTCACCAGTTGTAGCATCAGCTGATACACACACGTTCTCAGACGTGCCAACAGACCACTATTATTTCGATCAAATTGAAGCGCTAGCTGAAGCGGGTGTTATTCAAGGTGATGAAAGTGGCGAATTCAACCCGAACGGTTCGATGTCACGTGCATCTGCAGCAGAAATGCTAGCGAAAGCACTTGATCTAGAGCCTGGTGATACAAATCCATTTGATGATGTACCAGACAGCCACTGGGCAGCAGATTCGATTTCAGCGCTTTACGAAGCTGGGGTCGTACAAGGTGACGAAGATGGCCTTTACAACCCAACGAGTGATCTAAGTCGTGCGGCGATTGCTGAAATGGTCGTCAAAGCATATGGCTTAGACATGAACACAGATAATGAAATGTCATTCGATGACGTGTCAGAAGACGATTGGTTTGCGAATAACGTGAACATTCTAGCATCTCACGGCTTAGTCGAGGGTGACGGCGAAGGTTTTTATTCACCACGTCATGACATGCAACGTCAACACTTTGCGAAGTTAGTATACGATGCAGAAGTTGCTTATGGTGACATAGACAATGGAAATGACCAAGGTGATGGGGAAAATGGTGATCAAGGTAATGATCAAGACCCGCTACAAGACCTTGAGATTGATAGTCTAAGTGTTGTGGATGCTCAAACGGTTGAAGTATCATTTAATCAAGATTTCGATATCAATGACGTAGACTTCAATGTCTCAAATGATGACATGACTCAGTCAATCAGTGAAGTATCTCTTGAAGGCGAAACAGTTACACTTGTGTTTGAAGACGAGCTTGAGCCTAATACAACGTATGATGTATCGGTTCACTTAGGCGATGATTTATTGCTTGAAACGTCATTCGATTACGTAGTTGAAGAAGAAATAGCTTTCGAAATCACAAGTGCTGAAGGCTCCTATGCAAATGAACTAGCCGAGTCATTACGAGTTGGTAATGTCGAGCTTGAAGGAACGATTGCTGAAGATGATCAGGAGGATGTTAACTCAGTAGATGTTCTTATAACAGCAGAAGGTCTAGAGGCCGAGAATGAATTAACATCGACAGTAGATGTTACAGATGGGGCATTCTCAGAGACCATTCCTGGGTATAATCATGACCTTCATACAACGTTAGAAGTGAGTTATACAAATGTTGATGGTGTAGATGTATCCGTTCAATCGACTATTGAGTATGTAGAGAAATAGAAACGATTATTAATTTATATTCAGCTTACTGATCTTGAACGCATTTCGTTTGAATAAACGAGATGCGTTCATTTTTTTTGGCTAATTATTCCTTCCTGATTCTAAGATACTTATTTTATAGCTGTCCTTGAATACATATGTGTGATGAATAGGATAAAACCGACAATTTTGTAAATATGGTTATGTAATAAGGATTAAGAAATAGATGATTAGGATTTAAATTCTTATATGAGATATTTAAGCCACTTTTTTAGACAATTTTAATGAAAATATGTAGGAATTTAGGTCTGAATATGTTAGAGTTTAACTGAAAAGATAAAATTTTTAAAAAAAGGGAGGAACTTTATGTGTTTAACAGGATAGCTATTTTGAGTTTTGTTGTATTATTTATCGTATTTGGCTTTAGTACAAATACATCTGCAAATGAAGAAGGAGCTGAAGGGTTTTATCATCTTGACAATAACGAGTACGTTTCATTAGACGAGTTCGGCACGATGTCTATTGGAGGGAAAATCGAATTATTGACCGAAGATTATTATATCTTATTGGACAACAATGAGGTAATTAGTTCATCAGCGATTATATTCATGACAAATACACAATTACAAAATGCAATGATCTCAGAAACTGAGTTTGAAGAAACGCACGGGGTTCAGTTATTAGCTAGTGGGGAAGTCATTAATGTCAATGAAGATAGTTCGTCAGATCATCAACTTCCAACACTACAAGTGAGTGATTCCTATATGGAAGTAGGTGATTCTAAATCAATAGAGTTCTCTATGTCATATGATAATCCTTCACAAAAAGATTTAACGTTATTAGAAATAAATGGTGAATCAATTGAACCATTTAAATTGGACGGTGAAGTTGCTAAGTTATACGATGATGGTAATCAAAATACTGGTGATTTAATTGAAGGAGATGGAATATATAGTAATATTCTTAATATGGAAAGTGACACAAGTGGTAGTCTCAACTTAGCTCTTGGAATTAAAGAAGATCAAGAATGGCAACAAATCAGTGAGACCCATGAAATTTTAATATTAAACGCAATGACTGATGAGGAATCGGAATCAGTTATTAATACAAATGAAGATCTTAAAAATAATATCAGTCAACAACATGAAGCTGGCTCTACATTATCTGAAATTCAAGACAACTTATTAAAGTCTTTAAATGATTCTAGTGAGATCAGTATAGCTAATTCATCTGAACAAGGGGATGCTGTTTGGTATGGTTTGAATTCAGGTGTGTTAGGTGCTGTCACATTAGATGAATCGGAAGAAGAGATTGTGGCCAATCAAGCTCCAAAACAAGAGGTTATGGCTTCAATGGATCATCAAGCTGTTGTTGGAGGTAATGATGTTGTGCTATATACAGCACATAAAGACTCTGTAAATCAAGCGTTAATTGGTGATTTAGAGCAAAATAATTATGCAGTTGACACATTTACAGATGAAGAGGCATCAGTCGAGCAGTTTAAGAATATGGTTAATTATAATACAGTCATTTTTGATACGGATGGTGTTTCACTGTTTGAAGGCGATGTCACAACAGAATATCCTTACTTGAGTAATTTATTTTCACATGAAGAAGAACAAGTTGTTATCATGACAGGAGAAGAAGTAACAAGTGAACAAAATAAACTATACAATGCCGATTTAAAAACAGGCCGCTTGGTTGTAGTAGATGGTTATTATGCGATAACTCCTGCTTTTATTGATTATTATGGTGAAAATATGGCATTTTCAAATACACTAATCTATGCCAATACAGACTATAGTATGAATAATGATACATTGGGCGAACAATTTATTGACTCAGGTGCTCCGGCATATATCGGTTATGAGGGCGAAATAGTAGAAAGTTATGTTAATAACACATTTAATAAAATGTTAGACGGTGAAGTACTTAGTCAAGCAGTTCAAGATGAAATGGTTTTAGGTGATTCATCATTTCTTTATACTAATGCTGCCCCATTAGATAATGGAAGTTTTGAAAATGGACTGTCTTATTGGAAGAGTGGTGGTCATTTTAATGATATTACGCGTTTAGGGTTAAAATCTAATCCTGAATGGGAGACTATTCGACCGACAGATGGTGAGCATATGGCTATCATTTCATCTGGTGTTGATGATTCTGCTTTAGATGGTAGACAAAGTTGGGCCTATCAAACCTTTGAAGTTCCAGAAGATATGGATATGTTGAAATTTGATTATAATGTTGTTTCTAATGAACCAATGTCTTATTTAAATAGTGCGTTTGATGATACGTTTAAAGCTACAATTGTAGAAGGTAATGTGAAAGAACCGAGCGAAAACATTAACAATTCAGGTGAGCAAGGTTATTTACCAGGCGGTTCGACAATTTATGATGTACCATGGTTAGAATCAACAATTGATGATAATGAAACGATGATTGCTTATGAATCAATCAATTCTTCAGATTGGGGACAGCATTACGATGATGATCGAAATAGAGTAGATGTCATTTATCCAACAGGAGACCAGACAACATATATGACAGATTGGAAGACAGTCAGTTACGATGTATCGGAATATCAAGGTCAAACAATTTCTTTAAAAATGCAAACGTGGGACTTAGGGGATCGAATTTACCCGACAGCCGTATTATTCGATCGAATCCATTTTACGAACTCTACCCGACAAGGTATAGGTATACAAGGAAATGATAAGGTTGTTGTTCCTTCAAATGACAGCGCACGTTTTAAATACAACGTATCTTATGTAGATCAATATGATGATTTTATTACTAGTGAGATAGATTTACAGTATGACGATGGTGGTTATAGACAACCATATTATGTGAATGATGCTACTTATGATTTAAAAGATAATGTCGAAGGAGTCAAAATTCATGCCGAGACGGGTGAATTAACCGTAGAATCTAACGTAGATGCAAGTGAAATCATTATAACGGCAGAACTAGATGGAGAAATGGTAGAGAAGGTTGTCGAGTTAGTTAAGCAATAAAAATGAAAAATATCAATGATTTTATGAAAACTGAGCTATGTTCTTTTTACGAACTTTAGCTCAGTTTTCTTTATAGGATTGACTTTGTTTAAGAGGAAGTATACAAATACCGTGGTTATAGAAATTTTAGTTTAGTGTTATTTATATTCGGATCAATGGATACATTAGTTGTGCAAGATATAAATTTTTTAGTAAAATGGCGTTAAATTAGGGGAGGAGCATGAAAAATGAAAAAAAATAAACGACTATTTTTAGTTTTGGTGTTAGTACTCATGATGACAGTCTTAACGGCGCCAATACAAGCTGACGACTCTGGAGCTGAAGGTTTTTACCATCTTGAAGAAGAGGTATATGTGTCAGTGTCAGAATTCATTAATATGTCACTTAATGAGAAACTCAACATTATATTAGACGACTATTATTTATTAATGAACGATAGTGTGGTCAAAGCGACTAATATTATACTATTGTCCGATTCGGAACTGGAAGAAGTCCGAGTATCTGAAGCTGAATTTGAAGATCAAAACGATGTGAAATTCGAAAGTGACGGGTCGATTAATTTTGACGGTGCAGATGCTAATAATGACCCATTAAGAGTTATTGATATACAATAAAGTTTTAGCGTTAATAACGAACACTATGTTGTAGCTATCTAAAAGATGTATTCTGTCTGGTACATCAACTTTCACCAGGTAATTACTTACAATTTGTTTGAGGATCGTTAATTTGACACGGTTATTAAATGTGGTGCCGGTATTATACAGTGAAAATATTTATCTGCTACGTACAAATTAAAGTAATTATGAAACAAGTTCTGTGATTATAGCATTGCATGTTGAACCCACTCGAACTCTGTCGACAAAAAGTATCTACCAATTCACAACTTTTTGTATATAATATAGCTATACAAACTAACGAAGAGGTGGAGCATGAGTGGAAGCGATGACAACAAAACCGGCAGTGAAGGAATTGAAATGGCAATTAATCGATGCGTACTACCGATTTAGTCGGACGCACGACCGCAAACAGTTCGAGACGATGTTGCGTTTACATACCGAACTGTTACGACGCGATCCATTAGGTGTGCCAATCAGTATGCGGGAGCATTTGAAGGAGTTGAAGTGGGAGATGGCGCGGCGGCGAGGTGGATCCCCTGAGATTGTTAGACAATCTTAGGGGATTGTCTGACAATGTGGGGGAATTATCTAACAATTGAGCGAGATTATCTAACAAAGTAACGAAAATGTCTGACAGTTCGAGTTTATCTCAATAATTATTTAAGCTAAAATTTAAATTTCAAGTTATAGCAGGAAAGTGACGTGAGTTTCTTTGGACATGAGTGTTCTTTTAATTAGGATCTTATTTTTAGCAGTTCCTGGACTAGTAGGTTATTTAATTTACAATCAATTAGCTTATCGGGTGAACAAAAAGAATTGGGAGGATTTCTCGTTAGTTTTTATTTTTTCACTTTTAAGTTATACAATATACGGTTTTCTAAGTTCAAAGGAATTAAATTCTGTTAACGCTGCATTAGATCCCGATATGTCATTAGATTGGAATGAGATAGTCATAGCCTCTGGAATTGCAGTGATTTTAGGGTTTTTTACTCCGTTATTTAGCACATATAAGTTAATCAATAAGTTAGGTAATGGCTTGAGGATAACAAACCGATTTGGGGATGCTGATATTTGGGATTATTTTCATAATAGCAAGGAAATTGACTACGTTGTTGTGACAGACTTAAAAACAGGGCTTATCTATTATGGTTACATCTCACATTTTTCAGACCCTTACGAAAAAAGGGAATTGATTATGACTGATGTAAAAATATTTAATGAGTTTGAAAATGGTGTGGAAGAAGTTGAAACTGTGGAGTATCTTTATTTCTCAAGAGAGCATAATGAGTTTACAATAAGAGTACCCAAAGCAATTTCTCAAACACTTAATGAAAAATGAACTTTATGTCATGAACTTTGTTTGCATGTTATAATATAAATATAGTACATCAAAGGAGGTCGTGTATGATGGGAAAGAGATTGACTGAAGGATCAGTTAAAAAAGGTGGATCTAATCCTGCACCGAAACGACCGAGACCTGACTATAAACCACCACGATATTATTCACCATCTAAAGGAACAAGTAAAAAAGAAAAATCAGCTAACTAATATTTATTATCATTTAAGTAAATGCGCTGCTGATTACTCGAAGCTCAAAAAGACAGTTAGTGCTGTCTTTTTTATTATGATTAACACGTCAGTGAAGAGGTGTACCTAATACAAAAAGAAAAAATTAGCTTTAAAGAAGAAGTGAAACAACCGATTAATCATAAATACTCAGGTATAATCAGCCGAGAAATGAAATTATTTAGATTTGATATTTGAATAACTTGAGGGTTATTATAAAGCACAATAGTGAAGCGGCACCTCTGAGGTTGTCAGACAATCTTAGGGGATTGTCTGACAATGTGGGGGAATTATCTAACAAAGTAGTGAGAATGTCTGACAATTGAGCTGGATTATCTAACAAAGTAACAAGATTGTCTAACAATGTACCGAGAAACGTTAATCCCAAAATTTATCAAAAACTACGACCTGTTTTGGTTCTGGTTTAGGCTTTGTGTATTCCTGTTTTGGTCCTGAACCAGTTTCCGTGAATTTTTGTTTTGGTTGTACCTGTTTAGGTGCTGGTTTTGGTTGATTAATGTTTCTGAATTTCTTCGGTAATTCTTCTGGCTGAGTAGCTGGCATTTGATCTTCAGTTGGCATATAAAAATTCCGTGTTTGTTCGTTTTTAGGAATATATGCTTGACGTTTTGTCTTCGGTTGACCGTTTACTACCCTAGGGTCCTCAATTAATGAATTAAACTTAAATGTAACCACTATTAATCCAATTACACCTGCAATAGTTAAGTAGAAACCCCAAGATAGGACGTCTGTGACACTAGGTCCTACCACTCCGTAAGAGCTAAAAGAATCGTTCATTACTAGTACAGTTAAAAACATTAAAATAGAAATAACGATACTCGTCACAACATGCAAAACTTTTGAAGTTGGCTTTAATAATGATAACGTTGCAAAGATTGGGACGATATAAAATATGTAAAGTATAAATGCCTCATCTCCAAGTGACCTACCCATTGGATCATCTGGTAATGATGCGACATCCATTCCAGACAATGATTCGCTATAGCCGAAAAATCCAACCGAAAACCACGGAAAGAAAAAAGCTATTAATATCACGCCACTAAATAGTCGAAAATAGTTCATGAGGATTACCTCCCTATTGTTTATTTATTCATTCTATGGAAATTCACTATCAATTTCAAGGTATTTTGCACTAAAAAATTCCTTGTTATGACAAAATGGATATAGTAGAGTTGTATTATAATGTAAAACAATAGGGGGATTTGTCATGACAAAAGTTTGTCCATCATGTTCACACGAGCAGGCAGAGGGATATTTTTGTGAACATTGCGGGACTGAATTGGCAGAAAACAATACTCAACAAGAGCAACAGACTCAACAAATTCAAACTGAACCTAATCAACAAGAATCATCACAAACAACAGTTCAACAGCAGACATCACAAAGCGATATTACTACAAAAGTTAAAGGGTTTTGGAATCATTATTTATCTGTTGTTAAACGTCCGGATCAAAGTTTAGCTTTTGGCAGTGAGTCTTATGTATATGGCATTTTATCGCTAGTTGTTTTTGCACTTATTTTATCATTAGGTATGTATACAGGAATTCGTGGCCAAATGAGTTCTTTTCAGATTGCTGGTGTGGGAGAGTCTATTCCATTTTTTGAAACGGTGTTTCGTCAAGTGTTCTTATATTCTGTTTTAGCATTAACAGCACTTGTCGCAACATTGGTCGTTTTACGTTTTAACAAAGTATCAGTAACTATTTATGAGTTGTTAGCACAATTTGGTCATGTTTCAGTGCCGTTTGCATTTTTAGGGGCAATTGGCCTCATCATGACTTTGCTCGATGTTTTAACATATGGTTTTGCATTCATTATCGGAAGCTTTTTCCTTTATTTAATTGTGAGTGCTGTAGTGGTCACTATATTCCACTTAGATGCACGCCATCAACGTTTGTATTCAGGAATTGGCAGTATTATAGGGACGATTATTTTTACTGTTCTTCTAAGTTCTATGTTTGCAGAAAGTTTCATTCGACGTTTGGATCCGTCGTTTTATTTCTAATCAATAAGCACCTAGCATGAATAATTATGCTAGGTGTCTTTAATTATCATCATCTTGTAATAATTGTTCCACGCGAAATCCATCTGGGTTATAAAAGTCAAACGGTTTAATGTCATCAATGGAGAAGTAGTCTGCTTGTCTATGAATGGTTAATATGATACCTAATTGTCTGTCGACATAATAATTATCACCTTCGTAAGCTCTGCTTGTGATAGATATTGCTTTACCAATAACATTTTTGTGTTGGGTGTTGTAATGTTTCAACGTTTCATCGTCAAGTGTGACGTCGATTTCTATTTCTTGAGATTCACGATCGGGATAAGCCATAGTTGACCATGCTCCTCGACCATCTGACTTAAATTTGATTTGCACTTTGACATTCCCGAGAAAAGGTACAATATTATCGTCTTGAGTTGAATCGGCCATTGTAACAACTCCTTTTTGTTAAATTGAAGATATTATAACATATGTTGGTTGTTTTAAAATTCAACTTAGGGAAGTGGTGAATTGTTATCAACGCTAATAACTTATATGTACGCGTTCTTAATTCTATCAGTCTATAAAATTATCCGTTACATTATCGGATTAATCACAGGGAAACGTTATGATAATATGCCATATGCTTTGGAGATTATAGCGTGGGTCATTTTTGCTGCAATTGCTTTATTTTATATCGGCTTCTTTATCATGCACCCTCTTGGTTCATTATTTATTCTTGCTATTTATGGATTGATTTTTCTCTTTGTTAGAGCGTTATATCGACAGATTCGGGATTATATAAACCAATAAAAAAATGTCGTAGAGTATTATGGTGCTAATCAATAGAAAACTTGAGGAATACTGTTTGTGTTTGGGGTTATTTCTAGCTTTATGAGGGTAACGACGGTCATTCATTACCATAAATTTGGGAATATGTTTTGTGTTGTTGAATCAGATTTTCTAGTTCTTGAACCACATGATAATAAGCTTGATTCAAGTTTAGGAAGTCTTGATTCAAACTCGTGAATTGTTGAACCAATTCGCGATAACTTGTATACACGATAAAAAACCGCTGGTCTACCAGCGGTTTTAAAAATTAAGTACTTATTATGAACGCGCTTCTTCTCCGCCTCCCCAAAGGGATCTTCCGCCTGTATGCCCAGTGTTAGCATGAATTTCTTCATCAACTAATTGTAGCACGCCTGGTTCTTCACTGTGATGCCATGTATAGCCCTCAGGTGTTTCACCTTGTTTTAAGCTTTCTAATTCAGTATTTGAAAATGAGTGATTTGTGTTTTGTTGTAAACTTTCATACATGTGTTCATTCGCATAGCTAATATGCTCCCAATCACTATGAGTGTATTGATTTTCTGGTAGTGAAACGTCGAAATTCGATGCGAATTGAGGAAATACACCTTCAATATCACGTCCGTTTTCTGTTGTGATTGTTTTTGATTCAAATGGGACTCCTGTTTCAGGGTGCTCGTCACCAGCTAAGTGCTCATTACGAAATGTTTGAAAGGGTTCGAATTGAGCTTGGTCGGAAAACATTAATGGGTCATCGTATGAACTAAGTGAATCTATATTACTATGATCTTCTATTGCCATTCCATCTTCTATGGGGTTTGTCGATGAGTCTGTTTGATCCATTGTTAGATTTTGGTTCATGTTATGAGACTGCTCGTTAATTATTGAATCTCCAACATGTTCTCCTTCATTATTAGGTTGATCCTGTTCGGTTGATAAATCGTCAAAAATATCCATGGTTCGACCTCCATTGCTAGAATTTTATTTTAATATATCATAAATAGTGGTAATATAGGAATAAATATATGAGAAAAGGAGTATATTTATGTCTTCCGTGAGTGAAAAGACCTATTCGCAAATGCGGATAGAGACAAGTATGATCATCACAAATGCAGTTACTGTTATGAATTCATTAGGTTATATTGCACGTGGTGACAACTTACATAATATTAAACAAGTGATTAAGGATTCATCGTTTCATTTAAGCGTTGTAGGAGATTTTTCGCGGGGGAAATCGACTTTTATTAACGCTTTCATTGGTCAAAAAGTATTACCAGCCAAAATGCGACCGTCCACAGCCTTTATTAACCGCATTAGTTATGGTGATGAAGAGTCAGTGACGATTAATCAGTTGGACCATCAAGAAACATATTCATTTGATGCGTTTAAAAAGTTAATCGCGCCAATGGCAGTAGATGATGAAGATGACGAAGAAAAAATTGAAGATTACAAACAAGAATTAGAGAAGCTGCAACAGATCACACAAGCTGATATTTATCTACCTTTACCACCGCATTTAAATAATGTGAATATTTATGACACACCAGGTATGAATGATATCTATGAAAAGCGTGAACAAATTACCAAAGGTTTTTTGCCGCAGTCAGATGCGGTTATTTTTTTACTGTCTGCTACGAATAATTTGACGCAATCTGAAATGGAGTTTCTACGCCAAGACATCTTGCAGCGTCATATTCGAAAAGTTTTTTTCGTCGTTAATTTTAAAGATCGTTTACAAAATGAATCACATGATGGCGAGCGTGTATTAGACTATATTACCAAACATTTAAAAGGTGTAGACGAATTACTCGATGTTAAAATTTTTCTCGTTTCATCGCTTGAGGCTTTGAATATTAAACTTGAAGAAGCAGGTGAAAACGTAAGAAGACGAAAAAAAGTTTATAATACATTGGGCGAAACGGGTTTTGTTGAATTAGAGCAGGAGCTAAACAATTTCTTTGAATATGAGCAAGGGTTAATTAAGATTGATAAACCGATGCGCCAATTCATTGAGAAATTGACAACATACTCAGAAAAAGATTTAGAGAATGAGAAATTAACATTAGAACAAGAAAAAGAGAAATTAATCCAAGCGATAAATTTAGAAGAGCAACAATTAAAAGACTTGGAGAAACAATTTAAACAAGAATTGAAAAAATATGAAGAACGATTAAAGCAATCTAAGGGTACGGTTGTTCAAAAGAGGAAGGAGCTACTTAGAAAGCTAATTGAAAAAGTCGATCATTTTATCGGTGACTATGATGGACAAATGACGGAACCTGAGATTGATGAATTCTTTGACACCATTCCGCAACATGCTCAAAGATGGCAATCTGAGATGAACGATACGTTAGAAGACTATGTATCATCGATTATTCAGGAAGAAATGCAAATGACATTAGATACGATTGATCGTTACCGAGCAAATCATGATCATCATGATCTAACGATTGCTGAGCAATTTTTTATTACTGAAGGCGTTAGTGATGGTTTCCTAGAACAAAATTTAGATGACTATTTTAAGGGTAACTCTCTTTTTTCCTTTAATACAGATTCGGTTATGTCTGCAATTTTTGAAACTGTAACAGTGTCAGTAAAGTTATTAATTGATAAGTTAGATAAATGGCTTGCCCCAGATAGTTATTACCGTAAAATTTACAATCAAAAAAAGAAGCAATTAATACAAGGATTAAAGCAGTCTGATCAAAAATTTAATTATCAAATTGAACGTAATTGGAATAAGATTATCAAAACTACAAAAAAACAATTGGATGAAAAGCTAGATCAAAATTTACAACAGTATCAAGAGCAACTTCATATGATTAAACAAAATAATTTTGCTAGTCAAATGGAAATTGACAAACGTAAAAGTGAAATCGATGCGGCTCAAGAAAAGCTTGAGCATATTAAGGATCAAGCGAAAGAATACACGGTGTAATAAAGGAGTTGATGTTAATGCATAAGAGAGAACAAGTTTTAGGAAATATAGAAGAGTTTGTGAGTCAGGAATTACAGTCCCCAAGTTTAGCAAAAGAGGTTAATTATTTAAGGCATGATTGGTTTGATGATCAGCAACGTGTCGCCATTGTTGGTGAATTTAAGCGGGGCAAATCAACATTAGTAAATGCACTCTTGCAAAGATCCATTATGCCAGTCGACATCTTACCAACGACAGGGGTTGTACATAAAGTTCGCCATAGTGAGCAAGAACAAGTACACGTCTATTATCAAAATGATGTCGAGACTGTCCCGTTAAATAAAACATTATTAGACCAATTCACGATTGATCATGATATTAAAGATATCGATTCAATAATGGTCGAGACGGATTTATCACATTTATCGACGGACATTGAGTTATTGGATACGCCTGGAGTGGGTGATTTGAATGACTTATCACTTAAAGTGACATACGAACAGATACCTCGGGCAGATCTCATCGTATTTGTTTTAGATCTAACGACTCCATTACGTCAGTCCGAAATAAACTACTTGATTGATACGATACAACCATTGGCTATGGGAGACGTGATGTTTGTTGCGAATTTTGCCGATCGAGTTGATGAAGATGAAATCGATGAGTTAACGGAATATCTCGAGAAGAAATTAAAATCAATTACTGAACAAGATATCACTGTATTACCTATTTCAGCGCTAGATGCAACAGAAGTGGATGATGACGATTGGAACAATTTTGTCAATACGATGTTAAGCCGTTTAGAAAACCAAAATCATTATCGAGCTGACTTGCTGGAGAAACGTGAGAACTATTTAATAAACATGATTCAAAAGCATGTGAGTCATGTCGAAACTTTACAACAAGCAGAACAAGAAGAGCTAGAATCACTATTAAATGCAATAAAGAAATTAGAAGGAGAAGAACCGCTTCAACGAAAACGTTTTGAAGAATATGTGAAAGAACGAGAGAAGGAAATTAAACGATTGACACACCGATCAATCGAAACCTTTAGCTTGAATTTAAACGATAAGTTATTGGAAGAAATAAATCAATTTGATGGTGGTGACTTAAAGAGGTTTGTCGAAAAAGATTTAACTAGAATAGTAGAGCAAGAATCGAAAAAATGGTTTAACCATCACATACCACATATTCAACAATTAATACAAAAGGTTGAATTAGAATTGTTTGAAGGTATAAAACGTACTGTATCAAATAAACAAGGTGATATGAGACAAGGAAGCGGTCTTGATGACTTTGATGAACAATTGTGGGATGTGCAATTCTCGTATAAGCAAGCAAAAATTAAAGATAGTGTGAAAGATCACATGACGTCGTTAGGGGCTAGTGGTATAGCTGTAGGGATTGGTGCAGCGATACTGGGTCCATTGTCAGCAATTTTTCTAGGAGCATCACCTCTATTAAAAGATTATCTTAGCAATAAAAGAATAAAACAATTTCAAGAAGAGGCTCCCGAGAAGATTGAACCACAAATGAAAGAATTAAAGGAAAAAATAGAAGATTCCTTAGATGAATATATTCATAATCAATTAAACGACCTGCTACACAATACCACTAGTTATTATCGTGATGTCTTATTAGAATCTAAAGAATCTATTGAACAACAGATTTTAATTAATGAAAATCATCACCAATATAGTCATATTGATTTGCAACAATGGCCGTCTTTATTAGCAGCGTTAGAAGGTGTCAGAAATGGATCGTCAGTTACTTACTCGTAAGCGTGATTTTGAACAAGTGACAACAGTCGATACACTCGAGGATTTAGCTTTTTTTAATCAATTAAATCCAGAAGAATATGGAGAGGATTCCGTTTCTTTCTGGCTTGGTGAGATTTACTATCACATTGGGGATTATGATGCTGCTATTCACAAATGGGAATCGGTTACAACATTTCCTTATAAACAATGGGCATTAATGAACCAAGGTGATTGTTACGAAAACTTAGGCTACATCTCAAAAGCATTAACGACCTACGAATCAATTGATGACAACGGTGATATTGGATATGATGTGACATTAAGAATGGCTCGCCTCTTACGTGATCAAAATCCTGAACAAGCTCGACACAAATATTTAATATTATTTCAATTTGATGAGCAGAGCACTGATGTGATGAATGAAGCTTTCACGTTTTTACATCAACAAGGCTATTATCGAGATGTGTTTTTTCTATATGCTAATCAACTTGAAACGGCTTGGTCTGAATCTATTTTTATCAAAATGCATGAATTATGTCTTCAGTATCTTGATGTGGACCGTGAGATTTTTGTGACATATTTCGATTGTTGGTTACAGTTAAAACAAGAAAACGCTTTGACGTTTATGAAAAATGTGGTTGACTGCGTATCACCAAATGAACAATGCATTATTTGGCTGGCTGAATATGTTGAAGATTCTTCAGAGAAACGAGACCAGCTTGATAATCATTCGATATTTTGGATTCGAACGATTCAAAATGCGTTGCTTTATGGACGTATCGATACGAAGTCGTTAAGCGAGATCGCCGAAAAATTAACCGGAACTAAAATTTCAGATTATGCTTCGGTGATGGTCGGTTACACAGAAGGACAAGGGAATGGCATATTATCTTATAATGAGAGTTGTTATTTAGTTGAGGATATTTTTGCAATTGAAAGTGAGAGGGATGAAACCGCTTATCATAACGTGATAACTGAAGCACATTTTATGGCTCATTATTTTAGTCAGAGTCACAAGCTAAATGTGATGTTGGCGGGGACCTTTAACAATGGTAAAACGTCATTTATACAGTCTCAATTAGGAACAAGCGCGTTAAAAACGGATTTGGTTCCGACAACGTCTGCTGTGGCAATACTTGAAAAAGGTGAGCCACATGTTAATTGGCAAATTAGAAAAAATGATCAAATTATCGATCTTAATGAACAAGATACATGGGATTCGACGACAATTAGCGAAAACTCTGAATCGACGTATCAGGATGATTTGTTTTATGTCAGAGTGGAAGCACCAGATTGGAGTTATTCTGACATTCGATTAGTTGATACACCTGGGACCAATGATCATCAAAATGGTGAATCACAAAATCCATTGTTTGATCATTTATTTTTAGCAGATCGCCTTTTGTTTATTTTTAGCGCGGAACAGGCATTTCGTAAAGACGAAAAGAAAGTACTTGAACAAATTCGTGAAGAAAATCCTCAATTACCGATTGATATTGTTGTTAATAAAATTGATTTCATTGATGAAGAAGAGGAAATTGAAGAAGTGTTAGAAGAGGTCGAAGCAAAAGTCGTCCGTACAATTTCCAATCAGTCTAGAGTTATTCCGTACTCTGTTATAGAAAAGAGTGAATGGCAACCTCATCTTGATCGTTATTTCCAGTCGATAATCGAAAGCGGGACTGACACGGTCGAGAAGTACAAACGATGGTTACCATATCAAATGACAAAGTATGATCAATTAATGGATGTTTATGAAGAGAATATCACCTCTGTTACGTTACAATGCAAAAAAAATCAGAAGGAGCTACAGGGTCTTAAAGGTGATTTAGAAATTAGACAGGTCGTTTTTGATGAAATAGCTAAGTTGATTAGAAATGAAATGCACAAACAAAATGATAATTTGTTCAACCAAGTCAGAACATTAGTGAGTAAAGTGCTCAATGATTTGTTGGAGGAATACGGTTATAAATACCCTCTTGATTCTTTGGAGAAAAAGATGGAATCTCAGTGGTTTAACAAGTGGTATAAAGATGTCCATCCACTAATATTGAACCATTTTCTTAAAAACTTAAACATAGTTACGAACAACATAAAACAACATCTATCGGAATATATGAATCGTCATTTATCAATTAATGTTGATAGTTTTATCGGTGATGTAGAAAAAGAATTGAGTCATTGGTCAGTAAATATGCAAGAAAAAATTGAATCGATCGAATTTGAAAGGATTGATTTACCCGAACATGATAATTGGCAACGAAAAACGAGAAAAATTTTAGGAAATCCTGCAATCATGAGTCAAATGGAAACCGAAGCATATCAACGATTTTTACTTAATGATGGTGCGGGAATTGTAACTCATAATATATTTAGCTATATAGGACAAGTTTGGGGGGATAGCCCTGAACTCATTCAACAATTAGTAGAATTAGCAGAAGTGTTATTCGATAGCCTTAATAATGATGTGATTGAAAAAGAGGCTGATTTTAATCAAGATTTGAAGCATCTAAAACGCCTTAAACAAGAAAGTGAACAAATTGAATCGATGAAAGAAGTGATTCATAAAACGGAACAGTTCATTTTAATGTAGTGGTAACGATAAAAGAAAGTTAAACAGTTAAGGGATGGGTGAGATGATCGTCATCCTATCCTTAACTGTCATGTTTTTAAATTAATGTGACGTAAATGAGGTTTTTATTGTCAAAAATTATGGATGTTTTACAGATTTAATATTAAGGGGAACTGATGACCAGTATAAATCATAAAATCTTTTTGATTCACTTTTCATATTTGTAGCAACACTATTAATACTGCTCGTATCAGATTCTTCATTCTTTTATGTAAATAGTGAATCTTGCTTTACCAACACATGGTCATTAAAAATAACTTTTTGTACTAAAATAAATTTATCATCTATTAACGAGGAGAAGTGGTGAATTGTTATCAACGCTAATAACTTATCTGTACGCGTTCTTAATTCTATCAGTCTATAAAATTATCCGTTACATTATCGGATTAATCACAGGAAAACGTTATGATAATATGCCATATGCTTTGGAGATTATAGCGTGGGTCATTTTTGCTGCAATTGCTTTAATATACTTAGGATTCATTATTATGAACCCACTCGCAGCCCTTGTCATTATTACTATTTATGGGTTGATTTTTCTATTTATTAGAGCGTTATATCGACAGATTCGGGATGAATTTATTAAAGCGAATAAACAGAAATGAATCAATTGTAATACCATCCTTTTACGGAAGGTATTTGTGAATGTCGTTGAAATTTAATTTTGTTTAATAGGGGGAAGTTTATGGACTCATTATCGAAAGATTCAGTTCAAAACAACGGTAGAGACGGTGTTGTTTGTAGTAAATGTCACTCAAAAGAAATCGTAGCTAATAAGAGAGGCTATAGTTTTAGTATAATGTTTTTAGTATTGTTTTCATTTATACTGCTAGCGATAGTAGTGATGCTTGCTAACGCTCTATTTTCAGATCTATATTTCATGTTTTTCGGAATGCTTTCTGGAATGATTTTAGGTTTATCACTTCCAGTTGCAATAGTTAGTGGTTTTGTCGGGAGAAGTAACATTGTGAATGGTTGTATGAATTGCGGTCACAAATGGCTTCCTAAAAGTAAGAAATAGTGTTCTATTGGTAGAGTTTGAATGGTGTTGTGTGATAAAAAGCTAATCATTTATTAATATTTTCAAAATTTCTTATAACAATTTTGGTTTATAAATCCATTCGACAAATTCCGACTGAAAACAACATACCGTTTTCTGTTATCCTTATAGGCATATTAATCTAGGTGAATATCTATTCGTTGGAGGAGGCAACGGTGTGAACGCATTATCGAAATCACGTTTCACATAATTAGTAAACGATCCAGAAACAAATGAGCGATTTGAATCACAATGGCAATCAGCTTGCGAGGAGAAAGGATTTGTTTATATTTCAAAGCCATTTCACGAGCTAGAGCAAGAAGGGATTTATCGTTATATCATCCTGGATATTGAAGAAAATGTTGTAGGTACTATTGAATTTGTCCCATTTAACCCTGGCGGATATTCGATTTTGGAAGTGTATCATCACTTCGCTGGGATTGATGAGTTTGCTAAGGAATCGGAGGCGACGTATGAAGTAGGTAAACTAAGTGTCGATCACTCTAGGCGCAATGAGGGTCATTTAGAGAAGATATTAATTATCTTGATGCAGTTTGCTGTTCAACATAACGCCAAACGGTATTTAGCGGCCATTGAATATAAACTGTTTCGTATTTTGTCACGGTTTGGTTTGGATCTGGAACAGATAGCGCCAGCCGTGAATGATAAAAACTATTCGTTAGTTCCAATGACGATTGATGTTGACGAGACAATCTCTCGGGATAGTAAAACACATAAATGGTTAAGGAAGAGGTTGGAGCAGGTACATAATTTATGAAATGATTATTTTCAATCTATACTATCATTGGATTCTTTCATTTTTTATTGGGATTCGATCACTTTTGGGTGGGATTCCATCACTTTTTAAAATGTTTCTTTCAGTTTTTGTGTGGATTCGATCACTTTTGGAGGGTATTCTATCAGTTTATATGAATAGTAAAAAGCCGAGCACCTTGATAAGGAGTTGCTCGGCTTTTTTGGTGAATTATTCATCTATTGGGAAAACAGTACTAGCGGTTCCGTCGTAATCGGAGACAATTTTAACGGAGTTTGTTAGGTTTGTCACGTCGATTGTGTTATTAGCTTTTAATGTGTCAGCAAATGATTGTGCATCAGCGCTAACATCATCTGCGAATGCTAACCAAATTCCTTCAGTTGCTTCAGTTTCGCTACTGACTGCAATTGAGTTACCTTCTATTGTAACATCATCTACGCCAAGACCTTCAGCTGGATATAATCCAATAGAACCGTCTTCAGTCGTGTTGTTCGTGATCGTGATTGTACCGCCTTGGTTTAAATTGTTTGAACCAATAGCAACAGTTGCTAGGTTAGATGTTGCTGTGCTCTCGGTAATGGTGACGTTATTAACATCTGAATCGTTAATGACCATGTAATCAGCTGTTAACTTTTCAATTTGAACGTCGCTAGCTGTAATCTCGACACCTTGATCAAGGCTATGGCCGTTACCATCGAGCGTTAAACCTTTAGAGAGCTGAAGTGGTTCGTCTAGTTCGATGTCGCCATCTAATGTGATGCTGGCTGATGTCGATGTTGTTGATTCAATGGAGTCATGAAGTTCAGCTGCTGTATCGATACCAGTGTCAACAGTTATAGGGAAAACTTTAACTAAATCACCAGAGCGTACAGTTAGTTCTGCAGTTGCCCCATCTTCAACGTTGTCCGCTAATGTGATGACCCCATCGGTTACTTTAATGACGGATTCGTCGCTTGAGAAAAGTTCAGCATTGATATTTGCCAAATCAATTTTTTCGCCGTGTTGGTCTTTGGCTGTTATGAACGAATCAAGATCCGCTAAATTAGTCGTTTCGGTATCATCTTTTACCGTGATACTATCGACATCTTGGTTCAACTCGAGTGAATCAAGTTCTGGCGTTGCTTTGACTTCGACTTCATGTTGGAATGTTTGATCATTCCATTCCACAACGAGATTAGCTGTGCCTTTACTAATTGGTGTAATGACGCCTTCGTTGTTTACAACAAAAACGGAATTGTCGGAAGACGAAATGTTAGCATCGCTAAATTCAGTTAAACTAATACTCTCTCCATCATCATCACCAATGACTTCACCGCTATATTTTACAGCTTGTGTGATATCGAAAGTGAAACTTGAATCTAATGTGACATAATCGACTTCATTATTATCACTATTTAAAATAGCGCCTTTTTGAATCTCTTTGAAATTTGATCCAAGTACGATTTCAACATCGAATTGACCTAGTTGATTGCCATCTTCGTCATTAATAGTGACAGTCGTAGTTGAATTGGCATCGTCATCTGGAATGCCATCAGTTTCAAAGTCAGAGGATAATGAACCATCTGTACTAAAGTAACCTTTACTATCTGAAATACTGAATTGAGACATGTCGTCAACAGCGACAACATCACCGTTGTTATCTAAAAAGTTAACAGCTGAGAATGCATTTACTTCAGCATTTGTCGTTGGGAAGTAAGTATCTTTGGTCGCGACAGCTGTTTCAACAGGAGTCGTCTCACCTTGATGTGTTGTCGCTAAGAAATATGCGAAGTCACCACGCGTGATTTCTTCTTCACCACGGAATGTACCGTCAGGATAACCGTCTGCATAGTCATGATAA
Source organism: Alkalibacillus flavidus (assembly GCF_040545925.1). Lineage (NCBI taxonomy): Bacteria > Bacillati > Bacillota > Bacilli > Caryophanales > Bacillaceae > Alkalibacillus > Alkalibacillus flavidus. The sequence continues at coordinate 646 of NZ_JBEPMX010000019.1, read as the reverse complement.
ACTAGTGAATTTACTTCGTCATAAAGAGAATTGTAATAATCACCATCTGGTAATTCTTGATCTGTTACATCAGTTGACAGTTCAAAGCCGCGAACAATGAAAGCAGCCATTTCAGCACGTGTGACTTGATCATTTGTGCCGAATTCTGTTTCTGATTTACCTTCTGTTACGCCTTTTTCATATAATGCAGCAACAGCACCTGCAGACTGTTCACCTAAATCGTTAAATGGTAAAGCATCTACATTGCCTGCTTCTAAGTCTAGGGCATTTGCTACTAAAATCGCGGCTTCACCACGAGTCATTGAGCTTTCTGGTTTGAAAGTACCATCTGGGTAACCTTCTGTAATACTGTTTTCTAATAAATAATTGATTTGATCAGCATGACGCGTATCTTCATTAACATCACTGAATTCTGTTACATCTGCTGATACTGTTGGTGCGACTGCTGCAGCTACTAATGCAGTTGAGCTAGCCGCTACTATAAACTTACGATAAGACTTTGGATTATAAGCCATATCTTTTTGTCCTCCTTTAGGTACCTCATTGTACATGACAGTTTGTCAATTTAAGTGCAACAGTTCTTCTTGAAAAGCTTCGTGTGTCGATTTCCAGTTCAAACATTTTCTTGGTCTATGATTGATTAAGT
>NZ_JBEPMX010000018.1:0-23289 GCF_040545925.1 Alkalibacillus flavidus | reverse complement strand
AGCACGCACTATCTAATCAAGAATAGCGAAAAAGGGCTGGCAATCTTATGTATTTTTGATTGCAAAACTATGTATTTTTCTCTTGCAAAATACACACGGGAGACTTCGGGTTAAAATATTTATGATCAATTATATGAACAAGTTTAATGAACTTCATAAATGTACATACATAACTATAACGTTTTTAGTGTAGCAAAATAGAGTAGCTTGATTTTTAAATTTGAAACCACACAAATTTATTCATGTGGGTGTTCAATTAATAATCATCTTGCACGTAGCATAGTTATAAACAGGCGTTAAATACTCGCATTTTAGGAGTGAAGTTAAGTGGAGAGCGAAATCAAGAAAAAATTGGAAGAACTGAACAATCAAACGGATCGCTTTGTTGAGGAATTCAAGGAATATTTAACAAATAAACATGTAGCAGAGCAACCATCCACGCCGTTCATGAGCTATTTCACACATTCAATCAATGCAGCAACTGACTTCCAAGATGAAAACTTATTATTCGGCGGATTTCATATTAAAAACCTCAGTTCAGATACAATAAACGACCTATACATATGTTTACGTATTGATACCTCAGATCCTTTCACCTTCTCTGGAAAATTCCAAAGTGAACAATCTACTGTTAATGCTCAAGGAATACCAGCTACTTGGGAACGTTTCAATCATAGTGAAGACGAGAAAGAACATTGGTTTAATCTCACTAAAGATAATCATTTGCAACCGTTTGGTGACATTTCATTGTCCGATTTCCAAATAACTTGGCAAAATCACGTGCCATTTTCTTGTTCGATCACTGGATTTGTTTACACTGAATCAGAAAGTGACGGTATCACATCCCTTAACACCATTAATATAAAAATGTAGAGACTAAGGAGGGCTTTAATTGATAGATGAACAATTTTGGTTGATGACCTATAAGATGGTAAACGACTACGTTCCTCATATCGATGAGAACGCAACAAATGATGAGAAACTTGAATATTCCATCTTACTGCTTTTACTTAAATTAAAAACGCAGAGTATTAATGGTTCAGGTGATCACCATTTGAACGTGAAAGATGAATCATCCAGCGAACTTCTAAAAGAAATAGACAAAACCATCGAACACAATCAAAACCAATTTAATCAATTATTCGATTTAGTCACAAATTCTTAATGATGATAAATCACATTAATAGCCCCCAAATTACTAGATTTTTACCTCACTCTAATAATTTGAGGGCTATGTTCAGACAATGTCTAATGTAAATATGAACTAATCATTTTCATTTGGATTTGGATGTTAGTTTTCTCTCTCCCATCGCATCCATCAATTGCGTCGTCGCTAGTGCTGAGAATGGTAACGGCACATGTTGCTGAATTCCTTGCTGGTGAACAGCATTTAAATCAGTGAGCAAGACGTTCAACGTGGCGTCAGCCGTCCACTGAGACACATTGTCCCAATTTCGAACGACCCAACTATCACCCGTACTGACTTCTAATAAATTCAACAACTCATCTTGCGGTAAACCGTAGTGCTCCGCTAACTTAAGCCCTTCAGCAACAGCATTCACATTGACACCTAGAATCAGATTGTTAATTAACTTAGCGATTTGACTATTCCCTGTTTCAGATCCGTAGTAAAACGTATTGGATCCAAGCACGTCAAAATACGGTTGGCACGCTTTTACCACATGCTCAGGGCCTGAAACCATAATCGATAACGTGGCATCTTTTGCCCCTTCAACACCACCACTAACACCGGCATCGATTAAATTCAGATCGCTTTCTGCATCGACTTTGTCGTTCAACTGTTTCATCGTATCGGGATCAAGCGTGCTCATACAAATGACCGTCTTACCTTTCGAATCACCAGCGACCAGACCATTCTCTCCAAAAATCACATCAACGTTCTGCTCATAGTTACGTACCATTGAAATGACCGCTTCATCCGATTGATCCGCGACCTCTTTCACCGTCTCAACCATCGTCAAACCTTCAGCTTCAGCTTTTTCATAAACACCTTTAAACGCATCATAACCGACCACGTCGTAACCAGCCTTCACCAAATTCACGGCCATCGGAAACCCAATCGCACCAAGACCGACAAAACCGATTTTTTGACTCACAGAACATTCCTCCAATGATGATTTAAAAATAATAGATTTCTAATATAAAATACCACAGTTAATGTCATCGTAACCGCTTTCAAAATTGACATCAATCATAAAAGCTTTGTGTTGTGTAGTTGATCGATTAAAAATGCCACCTTTATCAGGTGGCGAGAACATACATCAATTTTCATGGATCTTCTATAAAAACGGGACAATCTCTGGCAGAACAAAAGGAAACACAGTTAAAAAAGGGATGACTAAATAGGTTAATCCTTTACGTTTTTCATCACGTTTCATTGCTTTATGAGTTAAAATTAAAAATGCCATAACCAAAACGAATATGGGATTTATGACAAATGACAGTTTGATTAACCAATTAAAGACATCCAAAGCTCTATCGGAAAAATACATCGCTACACCCCACACACTTACCCATTGTAATAATGTGAAACTTAACACCGACCACTTCAGCCATGGATATTTTTCTAACATAAATACGGCTCCCCCATTTTGTATGATCGTAAACCAAAACACTTGAAAGGTTCATTTGATCACTATATTTTTATGAAATTGGTCAGAATTCTAGATGGGTGTTGTAGGTTGCGTGTTAGTCTTGCGTGTTATTTTTAATAAAACAATAGTCTATATTTCCGAGGGGTAATCGAACGTTCTGATGTTTGATGAACGCCGACATGGCGAGTGTTTAATGAATGCCCTCGAAGGGAATCGAACCCCTATCGCAAGAACCGGAATCTTGTGTGTTATCCGTTACACCACGAGTTCAGACGCTTACAAGCTAACGTTTTCCCATCGCTTTGCTGACGGTGCTTCCGAAGATTATAATCACTTATAATCTGATTGCATCTCGTGTTATTTGAATTATTAACGCATTTAATACGTTAAAACTATATTAATGTATCTTGGAATTATGGTCAAGACAGTTAATAAAACGATTACAAATACCCTTGAAATATAGTCGTTATTAATTGATTATGTTATTGATTAGTGTTAACAAGTTAATTTCTATGAATATCAATCTGTTTTGTAATATGGACTTCACTTCTTAATCAATAATAACGTGCATAAATATAAGTGTTTAAACCTGTTATATAGGAGGGATATGTATGAAGTCATTGGAAGAGTTAATAAAAAAATATATTCAGAACCATGCACATTATGAAGATTGGAAATTGAGTGATTTTAGAAATCGCTCAAAACCACTAGAAGCACTAATTGAAAATGCTGTATGGGCGAAGGACCCAAGATTAAAAAGGGACTATCATCAAAATCGAATTCCACAAAAAACCCTAGAAGATATGACGAAGAAGTTACTTAATCCATTAATTATTAATGAATTACATAAATGCCAATGTTTCGATGACATTTTTACAATCTTGTATGAATTAAAGGAGCAAAATTTTGGCCCTTTAGCAATCTATGATACATCGTTAAGATTAGGGGCAATATTTGATTTGTATCCTTCAGTAATATATTTACACCAAGGAGCATTCGAAGGAGCTTTAAACTTATTAGGTAAGGACATTATACAATATAAGGCTAACTATTTTCTTAATAATGAAAACTATCCATATATAACGCTTGAACTTCTACCATATGAATTACATCAACTAGAACCATACCATATTGAGAACTTCCTTTGTATTAACAGAAATCAATTAAAAGATTTGTCCTTAAAATGATAATTGTTGTAAGTTCATTTTAACTTTAATTACTGATTTAAAAAACAAATTTAAACATAGATTTATGAGGTGATTTTGATTTGAATTATAAAAAAAGCATTAAATTTTAAATTAATGCCCTATCCCATTAACCTCTTAAACATTCCATCCGATATTTCGTAAAGCCTTCTCTATTGAATCAGCTTCTCTAATCATCCTAATTTTACGAAGCTCTTTTGCAAATGATGGCCAAGCTTGATGTAAAGCTTTATAAGAAGACGAGTTTGAAACCCATGTACATCCCACCTCCAGAACACCACCTCTTATAACAATTTGCATCGTGCCATTTTAATTGTAAACTCATCACACTCTGAATACCTTGCAAGGAATTTCCACAACCCATTACCTCTGTATTATTTGGTTCTAATAATCATCTTTCCTTATTCTATTATCCATTAAAATAGCGTATAGATATGATGGAGCCTGAAGATTTTGTAAAGGTACTGTGTTCTCTAACGGGACTTCATCCAAAGCTTTTTCGAACGTTTTTTTTGAGATAATTCTGTTAGTTGTACGCAAATAGAGCGTATTCATTTTTACTGAATATGAAAACTCCTTCCCTCTTTTTTGTTTAAATACCTCTCCTTCATTTTTTACTATCCTTTCCCAGACACCTTCTATTAATCCACCCAAAAATAATCACCTAATTAATTTTTTATTTTTATAGATTCAAGATGTAAATATTCAAAAATAGATTTCTATAAATTCAATAACAATACATCATCTTCCTTAGAATCTTATTTTTTAGATTCTAAGCCCACCCAAGTAAATAGTACTATATTCTACAAGTTATTGTGATGAGCTAAACAAAATATCTAAGTTTATAGTTCTTTTTATTTCAAAACGTAAGTGTTTGAGTCAACTTGGCTAAGAGTGTTCTCTTTTAGTCTTATTAAATAAACTCTTTCAGCCTTAAAATCAAAGTTTTTAATTTCACTTATTAACTTATCAATAAATTGCTGTGAATCATTATTGTAAGCTTCAAAGAAATCATACGTATTGATTACAAATAATAACGATACACCTCTATAATCTTTCAAACTCTTATTTCTTATATTAGCAAGCACCTTTTCAAGGTTATCTAAAGCTCTTTCTTTTAGACTTTTGACATCATTAAAACGCATGTCACCATAACCTCTTTCATTCAACCTTATTGCATCTTTATGTTCCCACTCACCATCTATATAAGAAGTTATTTCTAATTTTTTCTCTGTCCCATCTTGTTGAATAATTGAAGCGTCATATCCTTGGTTACCAAGTACAACTTTCCCCCTAGAATTTAACCCAAAATACTTTGACTGACTGAATAAAGTGAGTGGATAAAATTCTTCTACAAACTCTTTAACTTTTCCTTGTTTTAGTCTAACTATCTTTCTAAGCTCCTCAGAATCGTTTATTTCTTTCATCTTTTCTTCAAAATACAGTCTCATTTCTTGTGCTGTTCTATACTGTTCTAAATCTGTAAATAATTCATCTAAGTGTTTCACCATACACTTCCTCCTTAGACAATTCAACAAACATTCAATTACTTAAGAGGCAACCATTGACTAAGCCAGTAATATATCCTGAGTTTCTTGATTTCAAGTCATTATAGGCCTTCTAAATCCCCCACACTTCACCATTTAATAGGTTAGCAACATCCTCTGCTGACATATCTTGGTCAAAACCCTCCATATCTGATAAATCAATGTACCTTGTGCCTTGTACAGCTCCTTTGGATTTTTTCATAAAATTAGTTTCATAATATTTATCAACGAAGAAGTACCTTCTTCCTTCTTCAAGTTGATACCCATATTTATGCTTCGCTTCAATCGCTACCTCTTTAATAATTTCCTTTTGTTCTTCTGTTACGCTTCCTTTTAATTCTTTAATAATATCCACTCTTTCTTCTTCAGGTATGTACTGTGCGTCAACAATACATGAAATTTTACCAATCGCTTGTACAGATTTATCTTTATAAAGACCTAAATATTTCGTGTTTTGATAACCTCTGTCGGAAGGGTTATAGTAAACATTATATTTTAAATTTTGTTCTAATGTTTTGCCTGTTAATACGACTCTAATTTTCGAATCAGAATTATCGATTAAGTTTGTTTCATTACAAAATAATTCATAATCATCTATTAAATCTCTCATTTCTAATTCATAGTCATTTAAAACATTATTAAAACTGTTACAAATGTCCTTAAAAGTTGTTGCCACAAATTGAATGTTTTGTTGATTTTCATCATTATAAGTGTTTAATACATTGTTAATTTCATTTAGATAATCACTAGAAGTAGATTCTTTGTTTATCAATAAAAATATTTGTTGATTTTCATTTTCAAAACTATCCCAATGTTTCTTTATTTGTGGTAAATTTTTCTGTCCATATAATTTTGTTTCAATTACTACTTTAATACTTTCTTGCTCAATATAACCATCTGGAACACTACCACTTGATGCTTTCTCTTGCTGTTTAAATTTCACTGTTGTATTCAGCACTATATCATTGTTTTCGAAAAGAGCATTCATAAATTCTGTAAATTTTACAGGACTATGATTATATAATCTTCTGAATAATAATAGAGTGTTATTGGTAACCATGTTTTCCTTTTGTGAGTATCTAGGAAAATAGTGAACTTCTGACATATAAATCATCCTTTTATAAAATTTGGTATTATTAATGACTCTCGTGCTGTAGGGTTATTAAATTATAACTACCTTTGTCAAATTTTTTTAATCCCATAAAATTTATTAGGTAATGTAAAGCTTGAATTAACCACTTGTTCAATATGTATTGTATCTGCTAATGTAATTCTAATATCCTTCTAATTCTGTGAATAATTTTTGTTAGAATGGTCACCTAATTCCTAGATTGCCATGTTAGTCTGTAACTTTAGAAAACATTTTAATATAACTACATTGTATGAAGTTATATTATCCTCACCCTTAAAAAATAAATTTCCAAATTTTAAGTTTCTTTAAGTAAATAATACTATATTTTCAAATTGAAATCATTAATATTGTTAAGTAATAAATTTTAAATACTATTATCATTTCTGATACTTTACCTTCTAGAAAACAACTAAAATAAAAATTACAGCGCAGTAATCCGTTCTTAAGTAATGTGATAAATTTGTTTATATAATTAAATAGAGTGTTTATGTGGTTAATTCAAAAAACAAATATAAAAATCAATTTTTTTAAAGGCAGTATAGTTGTTATAGAGAACACACTTTTCCCCATGTTTACTAACCAGGGAACTACGAAGCATATATAGGTTTAAACAAAACTAAAATGGTGAAAATATTACTTTTGCTCTTTCACAAAACAATCCATCATAATTTAATTGAAAGACGGAAAGGACTATTAAATTTAGTGATAATGTCTAGAAAATATTTAACGTCTGTCTAGTCTCTTATAATCCCATGTTATTTTTTGCAAGTTCAACACAGACGATTCCTTAATAAATTGTAACCTTTCTTCTAAGTTTTAATGTTCTATATTCTATAAATTACCTCTCATTAAAATAGACATATGTATTGGCAGAAACCTCGTTTTTATTCTTATATACTCCCCCCCTTATTTTAATGCAATTCAATTCTTCCTACATGTTTTGTTTATCAGTTAATTTGACTAACTTTCTTAATTGTGTAATCGTATCTCCTGGTTCTTTATAAAAGGATATATCAGTACTAACGTTTAATGTTTCACAAAACAACAGTAGTTCGTCTAATGTCGGTTCTTGCTTATAATTTCCAATATTAAAACACCACTACTCGTTTTCAATTCATCTATAATTATTGAACGTGGTTGTTAACCACGATATTCTTTTAATGTCTCCTTAAATAACTCATGATTAAAACGTTTTATCGACATGACTATCCAACTCCTCATATTAAAAAGCCCCTAGTTTCTACTAGGAACTTTAAAACTAAGAATATAAACAACTGAGAACATCTATGAAATCATTTTAAGTTTTATAAAACAGTCCCTCATATTCTAAGAACCGTTTCACTTATGTTTTAAGAGCTTATTTCTTATATTTGTCGAAAGGTAAAAGTTCTATTTTTATTTCTACTTTATCTCTAATATTTCTTGAAAATCATGGGCTAGAGATAATTTTTCATCATTTTAAGCCCTCCCTTTTGAATTTCGTTTTGACCCTTCATTAATAATTGACTGGTCTTTTTTGTGCATCTCATACAAGAAATTTCGATAACGATACGGTTTGCGTGGTCATCAACATCACCTCATCAACTAATGATTAATTAAATGAAAAGCCCGCGCTGGTTTCCTATTAACTAATTCTTGTTCAAACAATGCTGGGCTTGCTTCAATAAATAATTGTTCAGCTTCTTTGACCTTGTGCTTGTCTGGAACTGGGAAAGAAACAAGGACTTTAAAAATGAGATTGCCTTCCAAGAACAATGCTTGAAGTTGTTTGTTGGGATGTTTATTCATTTGTAGCAGCGAGCGGTGATGGGCAATCCGAGAGCGCATATTGATACTCGAACCGATATAAACGTGACCACTCTCGGTGTCCTCTAAGATGTAAACGCCCGCTAATTCGGGCACATGGTCATTAGGTAAGTACTTAATGTTATTTTGTAACAACGTTATCAACTCCTTATAAGTTTTGAACTATGTAACTTAGTTCCTTTGAAACTTAAGTTATAGAAAAAAAGACAGTTAATTCAACAACAAAATCATTGAATCTAACTGTCGATTAAAAAAATGTAATGATGTTAAACCCTGTCATAACAGGCTTTATGAACAATAATGTAAAAAATAAAAAGCTGACTTAACTGTCATTGGATAAAATGCTTGTTTTCTAACAAAAAACATCTTTTTAAAGTAAAGTGTTGAAAAATGAAAGGATGTTTGATGGATGAAAACGGGGAAGGTATCAATTAAATCGATTAACGGACATTTATACGTTTATTCTTGGCAGTATGTGCCTGTTCATTTACGGAACAATCCAGATTCAAAATATAGATGGCTCTATATTGGGCCATTACATTCTCAAGAAGTTGATGATTTTATCCATTCATTAGATGAAGAAGACCAAGCGCAAATCTTTGAAATGATTGAGGAAAGAAAACGATATCTGCATGACATCGAAAAAATGAAACAACAGTTGTTGAAGCAAGAACCAACTAAAACAGAATACGAACGTATCAAACAAATCAACAACACGAAGAACCGCAACAAAAAGTTACACGAGTTCGATAAAAAGTTAAATCGCCTATCGAAAAAGAAACTCCAAAATCAATACTTGAAATCTTAAGACCCTAAAACCAAGTTCCTAAGGTTTTTAAAAGCAACAATAGAAACCATCGTCATCTTTTAAATAAGGTGACGTTTTTTTAATAGATTCTAATGAAATTTAATATTGGTAAAACGATTTTATAAATCAGCTGCATTTTTAATATAAATCTATTTAATAGATTGAAACTAAAGTTAGATGGTTTTAAATAAATTTAAATATGGATGATGGCAAAAATTATAGTAGAAGATGGGTCATACAAAAAACTAATAATGTAATAAAATTCTACAAACTGCTCAGGCACTTTTAATCAAACGAGTTACTAGTGTCTTTATTTTTATGTCTTAACTGTTATTTGAATTGATACATTAATCAACTATGCTTAAAACACATCTAATTTATAAAGGAGTGCTCAGAACTATGCCGTCATATGATATTCATGATATCCAAATCAAAGGCAATCAAGCAAGTCTATCAACTATCAAACACCTACTGATTGTGAGCAACAATTTAGTTTCTTTTAACCGAGTGAACACCATTTTTCAAGATACATATAACGTAGAAGCGTTTCACAAACTGCAGTATTGTTTATTACTTGAACAAGAGTTTGGGATTAACGAACTGAACATTAAATATTTGAATCCTAACAAATACCTTAATATCCTATTTCAATTTATAAGTGAAACATTCGATGATATTATTATTTTTTATACCGTGATTGATACATTGGACTTCAATAAATCGTTACATATTATTTCAGATGGCCAATACCATACCACTGATTCATTTGATGTGACTGACATGATGCATAGCCGTTATTTTTAAATAACGTTTAATATCATTTAAATATTGATAAATAAAACATCATCAAATTATATTAGATTGAATTAAATTTAATAAAAAACGATTAAATCATATTAAATATCATCAAATAAAGGAACCCTAAATCTTAAAAGTCAAAAGCTTTAAGCTCTCTTGGCGAGAGCTCTTTTTAAAAAGAAATGCGCTTTTTAAAAAGGAATGTTTTACGCCTTTCGCCTTTGAATTTTTTATTCAGAAGCCGACGCTTTTAACGCACTTGAATTTAACATAACAATGTTTACTTCCAACAATCATGATTTTATAAATCAACAAATCCTACTATCATTTATCAAATGAACCATAACAAATATCGTCATACCAACACTAAACACTATTATAATATTTAACCACTTAATATCCAATTCATCAATGGATTTTTTTAATATAATCAAATCATATATTTTAATACTTTCAAACGAACCAATACTAACACTAATGATTGTCACTCAAGTCGTTTAAACTTAAATACAAAGAACGAACGATTTAATCTATCGATATATAAGACATACCATCATATAATTATTAATCATAAAGTCATTTTAACAATGGTTTAATGACATTATCTTAAAACTCAAATATATGAATTGAGATATTATCATATTGGATATAAACAAAAGTACAAAACCTAGAAAAGAAGGAAGAACAACAACTCATCTACTTTCCCGTCCCGTCGCTTTTTAAACCAATTTTGAACAAACGGTAAAGAACATTGTACTTAATAGAATTGACCAAGGTAGAGAACATCACTTCTATGATATATACAAAATAAACCAAAAAAACAACAAAAAGAGTTACTTTTGCATAAAGGGGTCAATTTTGAAAGAGAAAAAACAAATAGCATTACCAATAACACAATAATTTTTGTGCATTTCGCCTCCCATATATAAACTAAAACGCTCAGAGTATTTTCTGAGCGCTTTTAACGTGATATTTAATTTTCTTCTTCAACTAAACCTCTCGATAGATAAACAAGATTATCTTATTTTTCCTTTATGGAATTAATTAAAAATTCTTCTGCTTCTTTTGGATTTCCTGTGCGAAAAACAATACTGTCTGTATCAAAATATATGAAGTAAGGAGCTGATTTTATTTCTGCTTGATTCCGTTCCTTCATATGTTTTAATGTTTTATAATGAATAGTATTGAGAACTTTTCCAGTTTCCTCATTATGTTCTTTTAAAAATTCAGGATTTCCATACTTACCATCCACAACTTCTTTAACAACAAGTAAACTATAAGTTCTTTCTTCTTCTGAAACGAAATCACCATATCCCATTGGAAAACTTGAATTATTTTCATTAGAACATCCTACAAACATCAAGGTTATTAAAATCGGCAAAATGACTGATTGTAATCGTTTCATTACGTACCTCCCGAATTAAAAAGTTAATAATTATTAACCTTATTAAAAAAACGTTTCGTTAGTTTAAGACAAATCTTCACAATTTCTATAATCATTTTAACATAAATTTTCCATTTACCTTTAGAAATATAATCCACCATAATTTATGTGAACTATTTGAATTAAAACTACATAAAAACCTATTAAAATTTCATTGCAATTCACACCAGAAGTCTCAAGCATCTCTCAAACTAATATACGCTCACTTAAAAATTTCAGTTCAAGGAACCCCCTTTGAAAATGATACTAATAAAAAGACCAAAAGTTAAAAGTCCTTTCAGGTAAATGATGTTCGTTTTTCGGATTTCAAATAGTGTTGTATTTATCCATGTGATTTGCAATCTCCTCTAAAAAAACGGAATTTTAAAAAGAAACTGCTACCGTTTCAACTATGTAGTTCAGTTTTAAAGTACAAACAATAAAAATGTAGCATAAAATGAGTATTGAATTTTATGGCTATTTGATGCTTGTTTTTCATAGTTATACCAATGTTTGCTGTTGTTTTGAGTAGCTATTTACATTGGAAAATGCAACCCACTTTGCGAACCTACAATCATTATTGAAGACCTCCATAATCACGTGCAAAAACTAATGCTATTTTGACAACAAAAAAGAGCAAATTCCTTACCGGAAAATGCCCATTCTTTTTAAACTAACGCTCCCGTTAGTTGAAGAAGAAATTATTATTTAATTAGTATTTCAATTTCATTTTCGTGTTCTTTTAACAACGCATCAATTGTTTGTTGTATATCGTCATTCAATTCTTCAGCTTCTTCTTCTGTTTCAGGGTGCTTATCACCAAAATGTTCTTTAAAAAATTCATTTGCATAGGCACTTCTCTTAGCACTTCTCTCTATAAACTTCTTATGAAACTCTTTTGGCTTCATATCAAACCTTTCAGCCTGAGCCTTTGCAAATTCTCTAATTTCATTCGCTTTATCAGTATCTACATTTTCAGAAGGGTACTGACCAAAGGACTCAATTGACTCTTCGACTTCATCTGATACATCGATTCCCATTTCCTTAGCTTCTTGAATAACAACAGTTTCTCTAACCATTGATTCAACAACTTCAGGTAAATCTTCATCTTCCACTTCAACGAAAAAGCGAATGTCCCCAACTGTTATTTCTTCTCCCCTTACAATAGCGGCTACTTCGTCATTGTCATATGTAGCTGAGCCTGAACATCCCACTATAAAACTTAAGCTTATCAAAATAATACTACTAATTAATTTGTTCATTGGTTCACCCCTAAGTTTGTATAAGTACCAACTTCGTGATAAAAGGCTTCTTCAACAACCCTGCGAAATTAGTTTAATAACGTCATTTAACTCATTTTACCATAAAAATACCAATTTACTTTTGGATTTCACACATTATGTTATTCGATTATATTCACAATTACCTCTACAAATTAGTCTACAATTTCATATAAAAAAGGAACTGCTACCGATTCAACAGCAACAGTTCCTGGTTATATCCGATTGGTATATCGTTTTATGTTTGATTACTTCTATCTTCTTGTTTCTTAATATGTACTAATCGCTTCAATTCATCAATTTTAGCCTCATGCTCTTCCAATTTATCTTCTAAGTCACTAATATAATCTGAATGTGGTGACACATTAAAATCAGATGTTTGTTGTAATGACTGACAAACCGTTTCAATTTGATGATATATATCGTGTTCATGAACTAAATCATTGAATTGTTTCTTAATACTTTGCGTGTATTCATCTCGCCCATCATTATCCTTCCGATAAACTAAAACTGGATTCATTAATAATCGTTTGGCATTATCCTGTTCTAAATCAACTAAAGCCAGTGCACCTGTTTCCACCAACACACCGACATATCGTTTAATGGTTTGACGATTCATGTTGGGATGCTGCGTTAACTGCCCAAGACTCGATACCGACAGATAGTCTAACTCCTCGTCCTTGTGTTTTCGAAGTTTTAATAATGAATTGACGGATAATTCATGTTCGGGATTATTGACTAAGTAATAGGAATCGTAATGCATGCCGCTAAATAATAACATGAGGAAACCTAAAATCTTTAAATAATCCATATTCCCTTTCCGCTCTTTCAAGGTTTCATCCAAGTTATCTATCAACCGACTTAACACATGTTGATACACCTTCACTTTTTGTTTCTCTTTACGTTCTTTTTTGGTCATCATCCCTTTAGTAACCAATTCAGGATTTAAAACCATTACATTTTTTCGACTATCATCTGGGTTTGATTCAATGTCTAGGATATTCAAATTACGCCAGGATTTCAAACGCTGGCGAACGCCATCTTTGGATAACGTCCAAATGCTTTCTAAGTCTTTCGTTGTCACGAACGTCTTCTTATCATATTTTAAATAATTTTCGTCATATGAAACATATGGTAATAGCAACATGAAATAACCTAGTTCTTTAAACGATAAGCTCTTAGACATATCGTTAACAGCATCTAATTTTAAAAATACGAATTCACCACGTTCATCCGTCTTCCTCATATTTTTCTGTATGGCATACTTACGTCTTATTTCGTGCGAAAAGATATTTTCAACATTATGGTCTTCACCGTTATATTCTTTTTTGCTGATTAATTCGCCAGTCTCCTTATCTAAAACTGTTTCTTGAATCACTCGTTTGTCATTCGAATTTACATTGTCTAGCATCAATATAACACTCCTTGGTTTTGGGATGTACTATATTGATTGAGTAAGAAAATTGTTTTCCCTTTGATTGATTTTAAAAGTTTTGAGCATAAAAAAGACGGCCTGTTCTTAGCCTAAGCAGTTCAGTTTTGGAGGAAAAAATTTTAATTTGTACCCTTCATTGAACTACTTTTTACATATGAAAATACAACCTAAAATGGGGAATTTATAAAATTAATATTTATATGGTAGAATAAGGTAAAGAATGTTATTCAAAGATAAGAGGGGAATTGATTTATGACATTAAAAAAGTTCATTGAAGATAATGCCAGAATTGTTTTAATGATTTCTCGAACAATATTCGCAGTATTTATAATGATTAGTGTTTATGCGTTTTTTAATCAAGAAGAAATTGTAGCTAAATTACTTGCAACAAGCGGCTTTATCGGTATGCTGTTCTTATTCACTATGTCTTTTTTTAAATCTTCAAAACCAATAAACAATTAATACAAATACCTTAATAAAGTATAAGTAATTCAGTATTGGAGTACAAAATTGCAATCAATACCCTTAATTGAACTCCTTTTTACATAAAAATTATCATCTAAAATATGAGGCTATTTGTAATTGAAGTTGTATAACTAATTGGAATAACATATAATTTATAATTTTGCTTTTTGGGGGAATTTGTATGAATCGTTATCAAAAAATATCTTTAATTATTTTAATAGGTTGTCCATTAGTATTCTTGATTTTTTCCATTACTACTGGACGATGGGGGTTTTTATTGTGGAGCTTATCAACTATTGCAATCGCATTAACAATATGGAAAACAGGTTCAAACCCCAAGCATTATAAGCAAAATTACAAATAGTATTGAGGTTCGTGAAGAGTTCTACTTAAAGTAACAGGGGAGTTAAATAAAACTGTGCATTTTCCGAAAAGGAATTTGCTCTTTTTTTGTTATCAAAATTGCAATAGTTTCTTCACGTGATTTTGCAAGTCTCCAATAATTATTGTAGCTTTGCAGATTAGGCTACATTTTCTTGTGTAAATGACTACTCAAAATACAAATGAACATTAATATAACAATAAAAAATGAGCGTCAAATTGCTATACAATTCAACGCTTATTTTATAATGCATATTTATTGTTTGTACTCCAAAACTGAACAGCTTATTCTTAATTGTCATAGTTCATTTATTAAGTTATATATGTTTTAAATAAGATGTAAACTGGAAGTCACACTGAAATAGACCCGGCAGATAAAACGCCCATTTTTCTCAACTGCTTCTTTTCGCACATAAACGGCATTTAAAACATTCTTGTTCGAATCTATCACCGTCATTTCCTCATTTTCTTCTTCAAATACCGTCTTCATTCTTTCAAATTCATCTTTATTCTTAAATCGCTCATTTCTCAATTTTTTGCCAGACTGTTCATCTATAAATTCTAGTTGATACATGTCTCATCCCCCATTTTCTTCGTTTTGGCTTCATATATATTATATATAACTAGCTGTAGAATGGAGCAATTATCGTTCTTCTTATTTCGACATATTTTTCAACCGTCTACGTTCCACCTTCCTTTTTATCTACTTGTTCGACTTTCTTAACTCATTAAATGCTTAAATCTAAGTTTTTAATGATTATAGTTATGAAACGGCGAATTTATAGCATTTGATTGTTATCGGATGTCATAACGAACAACAAGCTGTTTCCTATTAAATCTCACAGTTAAAATATATAAACCAAGCATCCGACAAACGTCATAACCTGTATGACGGTGTATGATGACATATGACATCTCATGACAGTTGTCATATGACGTATGATGGTGAATGACATAAGGTGACGAACGTCATAAACAGTCATATGACATATAGCACATGGGGACAGTTGTCATGAAACGTCTGATGTTATAAATCGCATTCTAAGGCTTGGCATAAAAGATTTCTCAAATTTATTAAACTAATTTATAAATTAAATCGCCTTTCGCCCCGAAAAAATTAATTTATTTGATACGCTAAATATAGAGATAACATTCATCTCGACAAAATTAATGAAGAAAACTAGGAGGAATTTTTTATGCCTACATATAACCGAGAAAAAATTGTGAAAGATAGCCTTAATGAAAAAGGGAACGTCGTGTTTTGGGAATTGTATCCTAAACTACCCATTAAATTAAAACTAAAAGTAGCAAACATTATTCAACATGGTACTTCGTTCTCTAAAAGCTATTACAGAAAATCAACTCGTAATTATAAGAATGATGAAGTGCTACACGAAAGGGTTTTTGAAAGATATAAAAATAGAAGGAAGAAATCAAAAATGAAATATGGGGTTAAAAAGACTTTAGAGAATAATGGATTTCATTTGGGTAAAGCTAAATTAAAATAAGTATTTCACTATACATAACATAGCGTTTTGCCACAATTGATAATTCTAAAACATAAAAGACATTTAAACAATGGCTATTAAAAAGCGCCACTTAATGTTAAGTAGTTCCGATACGGTGGAGAAAATTTAAAATAACAAATAAATTGCCATACTAAAGGACACTACTTTTAGCACCATAAATAACAGTATAAATAGTAAACATGGTAAACTAAAACGCTTGGGTAAAATAACCCGAGCGTTCTCTTTTTATATTTTCTTGTTCAACTAACTCACCCAATAGTTTAATAAGCTATCCTTTCTTTCCTTTTAGTTTTGTTATCCAAAATAACAAATGAAAGTAAAAATTAGACGCAAAAAAACCATACACTGAAAATGAAATTACTTCTGCATGACTGATATTTGTATAAAATATTAAAGAATAAATAATACCGACGAGTATACCAGCTAACGAATATAAACCTAATTGAACAAAGTAACGTAGTAATTTTGAATTTCTATTAGTTCTTTCAGTTAACTTATCAATTATTATTGATAGTGGTATCCCCACAAGAAGGTAAACAGGTCCAGCATAAATTATGACAAAAGCAAATGTTTCAAAAAAGCCAAAATAATAAACATTAGGTTCTCGTTCAGAACTAGGTACATAGGATACCAAAGAAAAAATTGTTGCAAATAAAATAGAAGATACTACTGCCGTTAATAATTTTTTCACCTTCACGCCTCCTACAGTCAAAACACAATAATCCATTTTATTATATTTTACTTCCCGTTAGTTTAAGAACTTCCCTTCACAATCTTTTCGTTTATTTTAACATGAAATTACAACCACCCACTTAGTTGATAAAAATAAACACAGCAATTGTCACTATGTTATTTAAGGTGCGATTCCGTATACGAATTCAAGTTTTTATATCCAATAAACTTTGATATATAGGAAAAAACAACACGTATTTTATTCTTCCCAATGCTTCTTCTACGTTTTCTGCTTACTTAATGAATTAAATGCTTAAAACTAAGTTTTTAATGATTATCGTTATTTGTTCATGAATCTATTCACTTGCAAATGTTAAAAACTGTATGACGGTGTATGATGACATATGACACCTTATGACAGTTGTCATATGGCGTATGATGGTGGATGACAGATGGTGGCGAATGTCATAACCAGTCATCTGACATATGACACAACGAGACAGATGACATAAATCGTCTGATGTTATAAATCGCATTCTAAAACCCTGACATAAAGGTTTCTCAACACATTTAAAATTGATTATACAACTTGGATGTTAAAAACCTTTGAATCTAGTTTCAATATTAATAGCCGGTATAATCAGAGACGTTTCTCTCCTTCCACCTTCATAGATGAATGCCTCAATCATAATTGGGTCTATTAAATAGTCATCACTATAATTCATTCGGAACAGAACTTTTTCCTGGATGATTTTCAGCACTTTCTATATAAAATCTCAGCGTATTTTAAATATAAGAATTTGATATATTATGCCTAATGAATCAATCGTTACCCAATTAAAACATGAAAATAATACTGCGCTAATTTTACAAAAACATTAACATTACTTACCATTTTTGATACTCTTAGTACATAAATCTACATAAGGAGACAATAAAATGAGTAAAAAATACTTAGGTTTGTTAGTTATTAGTTTAGGGGTGTTAATTGCATTAGCTATGCTATACGTTTCCCCTTTCAATTCTGATAATAATCAAACGGTACAAAATCAAGTAAACAATACAGAAAACGACGATTCATCTCAACCTGATTATTTTAAAGGTGATGAGATGACATTAACGGATGAATCTGGTGATGAATTTACAATGTCACTCGAAACATATGACAAAGGCAACATCCCTTCTGATATTTTGAAGCTACCAGAAGATATCCAAGACTATAGTGGCAGCACTCAAAATGTTGATGGCGAGTCTTACTATGATGGAACAATTGAGACGGAAGATGGACCCATTCATTTCCGTGTTAAATATAAAGATTATATGTTTCAAACTTTAAGTGATGTTATCACTGTCTTTAATAATGCAGGAAAAAGTGGCGATACATCTGAAGAAGGTGAACAAGAACAAGATAATGAATCCGGTAATGACATTTACGAAAGTGGCACCGTCGATTTAACTGAACGTCCGATGTTAGAAGGAAAATGGGATGAAGTTACTTACAGTGATAAGATTAACCTTCGAAGCGTTTCGTTTAGTTCAGAATTACCTCGTTTCGGGAAAGAATTAATCGTTCAATTTGAAATTGATGCAGGTCACATTTCCGAAGGCAAAGAAAGTCAAAAAGAAAACATTAAAGAATCGCAATTGAATACATTATTAGATTTAATGACGACATATAATCCTGATGCGATTTATAATGGTCAAATGGGTATTTATGATACCGAAAACAAGATTCATTTTGATAGCTTGTTAGATGACGATGTTACTCACGAATACCCAATTGAACGCGTAACGGAAGTCGAAAACCAAGATATTTATTTACCTGAAGGTTACGAGTATCAAGGAACAGATAACAAGAAAGAATGGGACCATTACACTGTAAAAGACCACGAATTATTTGGAGATATGGATGCATACACATGGACGAGTGATGGCTATCCATTGGAAGGTGATAAAGCATTAGAATCTGTTTGGTCTATGAAAGGTACCGAATCGAGAACTTCTAGTTTTACAGGTTTGAGCATCGTTGGATTTTATGAGTTAGGTCATGACAAGGATTTTTCAAGAGAAGATTATTTAATTTATTTCGGTGATGTTGCTAAACATTGGGATTTCGGTGGCGATATTTTTGAGGAACTCGATAAAGAAACAGCTGAAGATATGGGTTATGAATTTAATTCTGGTATGGAAGATAGTCCTTTCCCTTCCTCGTATCATTTACCAGGCTTTTTCGTTTCAAAAGAAACAAGTGATGGCGAGTATTTCAATGTTTATATTTTAATTAATGATGTTATAGAAAAAAATCAACTCGACGAATATTCAAACGATTTTAATAAAGATAAAGTTATGGGAATTATGGAATTATTAAGACAATAATCAATCATTCTGTTTTGATACTTAATAAACTTTAATAATTGTATTTAAATAGAAAATATAAAAGGGGTTTTAAATCAATGCTGAAAAAGACTAATTTATTTATGCTATTAATATTTCTTTCAATAATATTAATAGGTTGCAACGACAATGAAGATTCGACATTGAATGCTTCGAATTATTCATCCATAAACACTGAAGCATTACAGAAAAAAGAAATTGAATTAATTGAAGAGAACGATGGGTTTCAAATCACTTATAAAGATGTGACTGATGAATATATTGATGAAATTATGCCGGTTATAAAACGAGAATATCAAACTCACCGAGACGAAACTGGTTTTGAAGAGGGATTTGAAATTCCTAAGAATTCTGTTCAAATTTTAAAACGCACTAATGTTGCGAGAGTTTATTTCGATGTCTTGTTAGACGGAGGAAGTGATTCAAAAGTTATGATGAAAATTGATTTGGATTCTTCAAATTTTGCTAGACGTGGGCATATTGATTACCCTAGTTTTGGACCCGGTTCTCTAAGTGAAATGCCTAGCGAATTAAATATTGAGTAATTTAATATAATTTATGATGGCAATCCTGCTTGGATATGGAATGGTATAATGGTGTTAATATATGTCAGTGGCGCCGGCATCATTTATCCAAGTTTTTTATTACCTTACCTATAAAATACTTTTAACGATGATTTCACAAAGTTTTTCTTACTTAGGTTATTTTATAGTCACTTACTTTTATTGTTTGCTTACTTAATAATTGCAATGTACAAGCTGACTAATTCAACAAATTGAACAACTTATAAATTCATATAATAAGACTCTTGATTATTATCTTTTGGACCACATGTAACATCAAAATGCACAGGTTCTCCAAATGTTTAGTTATTAAACATTTGGTTCTCTCAATTCAAAAAAGAATAATAAAATAACGCGACATATATCGAAACAATAAAAATCGGGAACAGAACCGGGAAAAATAATAAACTTTGGAAAAAATAACGATTTTAATAGGAAAATGAATCATAGCGTTAAATCACTTGGTAAATCAAACATTGAGAAGGTAATATGGAACGAAATTGGACCGAAAGAAGATGGAAAATCGCTTTTATTCTTCTTTATATCCAATTGAATTCCTCGATAATCTAACAAACAATCGGCATCGTTTAACTGTCATCGTTTAATATGTAACAGTTAACTAAGGATAAAACGGAGAAGGAAATGTGAATCTCGTTAATAATTTATCGAATAAATAACACAGTTCCTCCTTCAATTTCCATCTAAGTTGTTTCAAATGAATAGAACTTAGGAACGATGAAGGATGGAACGTTGATGGGATTTAAAATAATTTATTCAACGATAAATTGATGAAACGAAATGGAGTTATTATATATTCAAGAAATCTTATGATTGGTTATGCAATGAGTGGTTAAATTATCAAACGGTAACATCATTAAATATTAGATGGAATTTAACTGTTCGTATTTCGATAATCAAGCTAATCAATATCAACAGTTGTTTGATGACTATTTGAATGGTTCGTATTAATTTATGTTATATCATTTAAAATTTATAAGTATTTTATTCAACTAATAATATATGATTGAAGGTTTGATTCACCATTTTGCGGAGGGAGTGAAAATGCCTTCTACCCCCTATTTAAAGGGTAGACTGGCCTTAGCATCATATTAATCTATTTTGCTGTCGGTCGTTCATTAGCGTGAAAACTCAAGGTCGCCCAGGTCCTGCTTTACCAACCACATCACCACAATGTTCGTTTTCACCTACCTCGCTTTCGCGACAAGTACGGGGTATGTGTTCATTTTATCTCCTTTCGATAAAAGACACTCTGGGGGTGTAACGCCCCTCTAACGGGCTATCACACGATGGTTAGTCGTGGCCACAGGATAGACGTGAAAACCTGCCGGATTGCTTTTTTCGTCTTTGCTTCTAAGTTCATCCTATTTCGTTTTTACCTTCTACTATTAGTTTATCAAAAATTTTTAAGTATCCTTTTCAAGTTTCAAATTTTTTTATAAACTATTTAATAATATTTGAAATCAACCTTGCCAAAAACGTGGACAAACCGGGCTAAAATTAACTTCTTATTACTTGAATTTTTTCGCATTTTCATCCACAATATAATCATTGGCGGGCAGTTGTAGGTTACTTTTTTATTTTATCGATTAAAAACCGCATAGCTTTTGCTATGCGGTCCTATTTTTATTCTCAATGTTATTCCTTTATCGTTCTATCCCCACTAAACAAACTTCACACAACATCAACTTCGTTATCATTTAAATATTGTATAATGACCTGCGCATATAATTCTTTCAACGAACAACGCGATTTGATTTTCATTTCTTTGAGTTCCACTAGTTTATCCTTTTCAATTTCAAAGTTGGTGGTTTCTAAATAATTTAAACTGACGGGCGTTCCATTCAACGTTGTTTCTGTTTTGTGCTCATTATTCATATGTTTGATTAAAAAGTGTTCCAGCATCTCATTATAAACTTCTTTGTGGTAACGATTTTCTTGCACGCAGTACAACTTAAACGCCCGAACGACATCAACGGGCACTTTCGTATTAACAATCTTCGTGTTTTCTACGGACGATTCACGTTGCTTTTCATTCGTAACACCGTGCATAAACTCCTGAAGATTAAGATTAGTCATTAGTATCACCAGCCTGACTTGATGTTACGTTTCCAAGACGGGCTAAGATTTCATCTCTTAAGTCTTTGTGAAGCCGAAGCATAACAGAATCTTTGGCATATAACTCACCATTTTGTTTCCGATTTGGAAAACCATACATGGTGTAATGATTAATTTGTGTTTTACGTTTTAAAACCGTATCAAATAGCAAGTTGCTATATTTATCAGTCATTGCTTGTAACATGTTTTTCCCAGCATTATAGGGGTCAGTCATTGTCACAGAAATACCTAACAATTCACTTTCAAACGGGCTTTTATTTTGTATAGCTTTGATATCGTTCATATATGTATCAATCATCTCGACAGATAATTTTTCTGATGTAGTGGTGACAATATGATGGGTTGCCGTAGCCATCACAGCAATGTTTAACGCTGATTTTGAAGGTGACATATCGAGTATTACAAAATCATAGTCTCGTTCCGTCTTGAGTTGTTCGATAAAATACTTAAAAAATAGATATTGGTTATCATAAATCTTTTTTTCAGTCATAACTCGTTCAAACGTATTAATTTTTTCATGACCAGGAACCAAGTCTAGATTCTCGTTTACTTCCACAATATTCTCTAAGATATCTTCTTGTTTGATAGCCTGATGAATATTTTTAGTCGATAGTTGCCGTTTTTCTGTATCTTCCATTTTCTTTGTTAACATCTCGGTTCCGTTCATCTGAGAATCTAAATCGATAAATAGTACCTTGTAATCTTCTGCTAATAAATTCGACATAATAACGCTGTTGACGGTTTTGCTGCAGCCACCTTTGTAATTACCAAATAATAAGACGTTCATAAAAATACCTCCATAAATATTTAAAGTAAGTTCATTATTATAATTAACGAAGATTTTTATCATCCCTTTAAAAATTTATTAAAAGTTTTAAATGTTTGAAGGATTTAAGGGAATAAGGTGTTTTGGTTAACTGTCATGAAATATTTAACCGTCAATTAAAGTTAATTAATAAATAATATTTTTATAAAATACAATTATACGCCTAACAATTAAGCAAACGGGAGTGTCAATAATTTTGTGTAAATGACCCTAGTCTAGTAGAAACGTTAGCTTGTTATCTAAGATTAGCTGTAGCTTATGAGATGCTCCAAGC
>NZ_JBEPMX010000017.1:0-41484 GCF_040545925.1 Alkalibacillus flavidus | reverse complement strand
TTTTTGGGCTAGTGCTTCAACTAAATCTGTAGTAAGATGGTTCATAGGAAGACCTCCTGTGGATGTTGTGTGCTAACTTTATTCTACAGAAAGGGGCTTCCTTTTTCTATACCATCACGTGGTCATATTCTATTTACACAAAATATTTTACACTCTCGTCAAAAGATGACACACCAACGGTTCTAGCTTAAAAGTTAGTTTGAAATGTTATAAATTTCATGAAATATTTAGCTTGCGAAGTGATGACGATAGTTGTTGCTACACATAAACTGGGGGTCACTCTTGAAGTTCGGGGTCGTATAATGCTTATGGATGAAGGAAAGCCTCAACAACTCTTTGAATCACCACAATACCCACGTACGCAAGAGTTTTAAGTGAGATTTTATAGAGAAAACTGAAAGGGGAGTCTTGCATTATGAAAACAGTTAAACTACAAGACATTATTGGTTCAGAAAACGAAGTTAAAGGGGAAAATTGGGACAGTCGTCGTCTTCTTTTAAAGAAAGACGGTATGGGCTTTTCCTTACACGATACGGTCATCAAAGCAGGAACGGAAACGCATATTTGGTATCAAAACCACTTAGAAGCTGTTTACTGCATTGAAGGAGATGGCGAAGTCGAGACATTGAAGGATAACAAAGTTTACAAGATTACGCCAGGCACTGTTTATGCGCTCGATGAACATGATGAGCATTTACTGCGTGGCGGTAAAGAAGATATGCGTGTTGTATGTGTCTTCAACCCACCACTTTCAGGTAAAGAAATTCATGATGAAAATGGTGTATACCCAGTTGATGAAGACTAATAACATCAAAAAAGCGTGCTAGATGAGTGAATCGTCTAGCACGCTTTTAATTTAACTTTTTAGTTTGCTAGTCATTTTATCAACTAGAATGGCGATTGCGCCGTCACCTGTTACATTCGTTGCTGTGCCGAAGCTGTCTTGCGCCATGTAAAGGGCAATCATTAAGGCAATAGCTGATTCAGTGAATCCTAGCATAGAGCCAAGAATTCCGATCGCTGCCATAATCGCGCCACCTGGCACACCAGGAGCTGCAATCATAATGACACCGAGCGTTGCAATAACGGGGAACATGTCCACGATGCTTGGCATACTCATGCCGTCCATGACAGACATAACAGCCACCGTACAACTCACAATCGTAATCATACTTCCTGATAAATGAATATTAGCGCTGAGTGGAACGGTGAAATCAGCCACATCGTCTTGCACGCGATTTTGTTTCGCCTGTTTCAATGTCACCGGAATCGTTGCCGCGCTACTCATCGTACCTAACCCTGTGAAATAGGCTGGTAACATGGTCTTAATTAACTTGAATGGATTTTGTCCAGTATAGAAACCTGCAATTGTATATTGAATGGATAACCATATCCAATGCATGACGATTGCAACCACTAGCACGATGCCAAACACAGATAATGTATCAAAGACTGTGCCTTCAGCAGCCATTTCAGTGAATATACCCGCGATGAAAAACGGTAAAATTGGAATAATAACACGCATAATCACAAATTCAACGACCGCCTTACCTTCGTCAAAAACCTTAATTAAAGCTTCACTTTTAAGCTTCGCCATAGCAATACCAAACGTAAATGCTAACACTAGGGCGGTGATAACCCCCATTAACGGATCAATCGTTAAATCAAGAAAACTTTCAGGCGCACTCCCTTCTTCCGGAGCTGTACCATCTTGTGCCACGAACGGCATAATAATCGTCGCAACGAAGAAAGCTGCCGTACCAGCTAAAATGGTTGAGGTGTAAGCCGTTCCTAAAGTTACCCCGACTAATTTTCCAGAATTTTGACCTAAATGGGATACGCCTGAAGCAATAAAAAATAGAATAATGAGCGGAATCATGAATTCAATAAACTGTCCAAATAGGTCACTGACTGTTACAAGGGAACGCGTTAACCATTCAATCCCTATTAATCCAATAATCGTACCGAGAATAATACCTGTTAATAATTTTAATATGAGTTTCATTTGATTGGTCGACTCCTTTCCCACTAATAAGTATTAAGGGATATCATACCGTTTTAAAATCGAAATCACAATGCCATTTTAAATAATCGGAATAATAAGATTATTTGTTGAAAGATAAAACTTTGATACAGTCCGTTGTTGAATTGCGATCCGCTCTCGGTAGACGCTTTCCGCAGGCACGGCTCGAGCCTCCTCGGCCGAAAAGCGTGGCCTGTGGGGTCTCGAGACTCGTGCTGTTCCTGCAGGAGTCGCCACCTTCGCTTCTCACAATTCAACAACTAAGTGCTGTATTTTTTGAAAATCTCCACTAAACCTAACAGAGTCAAAAATACAGAGCGAATGGTATGACCATCCGCCCTGCATCAAAAACTATCGATTTTGTAGAGAAATTTTAGCCTGTCGCTTCTGGAAATCAACGTTTGGATAATACGTGTCTTTGACTAACACATTCGGACCTAAACATTTCGCCATTGGGCAATGGCAATTCAATGACTGCGCTAGATTAGATGCCATCCACTGGTCGAAACTTTCAACTAAAGGTGTATGTTGAATATTACCAAGACTTGGCTCATCCCCAAAGTCTGTCACCGTCACTTCACCAGAAAAGATATTCACATTTAATCGTGACCGCCCATCAGGATCATTACGGACTGTGACATTCTTCGCTTGATCTAGACGTTGCAGTAATTCTAAATCATCATCTGACTGACTACATGGATAAAATGGCAGTGTTCCGAAAAGCATCCAGACATCTTGATCACGAATATCTAGTAAATGACGAATCCCCTGTTTCATCTCATCGAGCGATAATGTCTCTAAATCTTTCGCGAAATCGACTGGATACATCGGGTGAATCTCGTGACGGGTACACCCCATTTGTAAGACATGTTCATGAATTTCTTGTAAATGTGGGTACGTGCGGCCATTTAACATGGTTTCGGCTGAGACCATGACACCTTCTGCAGAAAGGCGTTGACTATTATCAACTAACCGATCGAAAAACATGGCACGACTATCAAATGAAGGCGTCCGTTCCATTAAAGCAAAACCCGTTTCCGCAAATTCATCAACGGTGCCCCAATTATGTGAAATATGTAGGACATCTAAATAAGGGATAATAGCCTCGTAACGCTCGTAAGGTAGTGTTAGATTAGAATTAATTTGCGTGCGAACCCCACGTTCATGGGCATAACGTAATAACGGGACGACGTATTGTTCCACAGACTTTTTCGATAACATCGGTTCGCCACCCGTAATACTCAAAGTCCGTAAATGCGGTACTTCATCTAATCGTTTTAAAAGTAAATCAATCGGTAGTGCATCAGGGTCGCGAGTCATTAATGTATCGCCAACCGCACAGTGACGACAACGCATATTACATAAATGCGTTGTCGTGAATTCAATATTAGAGAGCACGAGTTCTCCGTGTTCATCAACGTCCATATACGCTTCCCACGGATCATAACTAGGTGATAATTCTCGGTGTTGATTACTCAATTGCATAAATTTCGTCCTTTCTAAACGTCATAATCTATCATCATTCTAACATAACGAATAGATTACTAACGGACGATTTCCCATACTGTATAAAACTAGACTAAGATTCGACTATCTTCTTTCACCGTTTTGACAATATCCTGCACAATTGCATGAGCAGTTGGTTTCTCACCTGCTCCTGCTCCTTCTAATTTTAAAGATCCAAGTCGATCACTAGATATAACAATCGCATTTTGTACGCCATCAACCGAAGATAGTGGATGGCTTTCATCAACCCACGTCGGCTCAATAACAACCTCAATCGCAGATTCTGATGTAGCATTAATCGTTACAATTGGCTTTAATACTTGATTAGTTGGGTTATTCAGAACTTCATCTAATTGCAATTGATCAAGGCCTTTTCGACGAATGACTGTGATCTCCTGATGATCTTTTCGAAGTAAATCGGCTAATATATAAGCTTTATTCAAGGCGTCAAATCCATCAATATCATGACTTGCATCCGCTTCTGCGTAACCGAGTCGTGTCGCTTGAGTTAACGCTTCATGAAAAGTTAATCCCTCTTTAGCAACCGCGGTTAAGATATAATTGGATGTTCCATTTAAAATCGCTTCGATCCGATGAACGGATTCAAGTTGATGAATCTGGTTTAGCGTGTCAATAATCGGAATGCCACCAGCCACAGCAGCATCGTATTTTACGTTCACCCTATGCTCTTCAGCTAGGTCTTGTAGCTGCCCGCCTTTTGCTGCATACATAGCCTTATTGGCAGTCACCACGTGGCATCCTTGTTCAATGGCCTCTGTGACGTATTGATACGCTGACTCAACCCCTGTGATTGCTTCAACCACGATATCAATCGGTTGAGCTAGCACATCATCTATATTGGTCGTGAGTAAGACATGGTTCGCCACGTCACGATGTTTCGATTCATCATTGACGAGTACTGCCGTTACTTGAACTGGGCGATTTAACGTTTGCGCTAATGATTGTTGTTCTTTTTCTATATGATCATAAACTCCTTGACCCACTGTCCCAAAACCTAATAATGCAACACGAATCGGCTCCATAACAAGCCTCCTTTATGAATGAACCTCACTTACCTGTGATGTTTTGCCAGTCGTTGTTTCAATCGCTTGCTCTAAGTCAGCAATTAAATCATCGACATGTTCGATGCCAACAGATAAGCGAATTAAATCTTCAGTTACGCCAGATGCTTTGCGTTCTTCTTCATTTAACTGTTGATGCGTAGTACTTGCTGGATGAATAATTAAACTTTTCGCATCACCGACATTAGCTAAATGCGACCATAATTGAGCGTTATCAATTACAGAAGCACCTGCTTCTTTTCCACCTTTGATACCAAACACCACAATTGATCCAGCACCTTTAGGTAAATATTTAGCCGCTAATGACTGTGATGGATGGTCATCTTTTTCTGGATATAGCACCCAATCAATCGCTGGATGTTGATCTAAATATTCGACAATGCGATGGGCATTCGCAACATGTTCTTTCATACGCACATGTAATGTTTCAAGCCCTAGCGCTAATTGGAAGGCATTATATGGGCTTAATGTCGCCCCAGTATCACGAAGCACTTGAACACGCGCCTTCGTAATAAATGCGGCCTCAGGTAGTGCTTCAGCATATACAATGCCGTGGTAACTCGGATCAGGTTCCGTAAAGCCCGGAAACTTTGACGAATTCCAATCAAATTTACCAGCATCAACTAACACACCACCTAGTGTCGTGCCATTGCCACCTAACCATTTCGTTGCTGAGTGTACGACGAGGTCTGCTCCATAATCGATTGGACGAAGTAAATAAGGTGTCGGGAATGTATTATCAACGATTAATGGTACACCTGCTTCATGCGCAATCTCTGCTACTTTTTCTATATCTAATACGTGTAAACCAGGGTTTCCAATCGTCTCAGCAAACACCGCTTTCGTATTCGGTGTAATTGCTTGGCGGAAATTTTCCGGTTCAGTTGGATCGACAAAGTGTGTCGTAATGCCATGCTTCGGCAATGTCGTTGAAAATAAATTATATGTGCCTCCGTATAACGTAGAAGCTGCTACAATCTCATCTCCTGCTTCAGCTAAATTAAAAATCGCACCTGAAATCGACGCCATACCACTGGAAAAAGCTAAAGCACCAATGCCTCCTTCTAACTGAGCCACTCGATCTTCAAACACTCCGACTGTTGGGTTGCCAATACGTGAATAGATAAAGCCCTCTTCTTGTAAAGAAAATAAATTTGCTGCGTGTTCTGTATGATTGAACTGATAAGAGTTCGTTTGATAGATCGGTAATGCGCGTGCTCCCGTTGCTGGATCTGCTTCTAAACCACCGTGAATTCCAATTGTTTCGACTCGATACTGTTCTTGATTACTCATATTAATCGCTCCTTATTTATCTATTTGTTGAAGGACCTTTTCAACTTCTGGTCCCCAATGATCAAATTCAACTAAAAATCCATCATGACCAAATGCTGTATCAACATGTATATAACGGGCTTCCTTATCAAATGCTTGAAGATCTTGGATAAATTTTTGGATATCTTCTGGCGGATATAACAAGTCATGTTCAAAACCAAATGCATATACAGGGACTTGCCAATCAAAAAATATTTGTTCTAAATCACCCTGTCCTCGACTAAGATCATGACTGTTCATCGCCTCTAACAAAACTAAGTAACTATTCGCATCAAAACGTTCGGCAATTTTTTCTGCCTGATAGTTTAAATAATGCACGACTTGATATTGATCACCATCGTGCTCTCGGTTAAACCGCGATTGGAATAACGGCGCAGAACGATAGGTAATCATGCCAATCGAACGTGCTAAACCAAGTCCGTCTTTCGGGATTTTTCCTTGCTGCCAATTAGGATCTTGGCGGATCGCTTGAGCCGAAATATGATTAAACGCGATTGCGTAATCACTGAACTGAGGAGTAATTGCTAGTGGAATAATCGATTTAATAAACCACGGATACATCACCGCCCACTCCAGCACTTGCATGCCCCCTAATGAACTTCCCATAACAGAATGGAGTTGATGAACACCTAACTTTTTTAAAGCTAAAAATTGAATCTCGACTAAGTCACGGACTGTTAAAGTCGGAAAATCAGCACCATATATCTGGCCCGTTTCTGGACTTAGCGATAAGGGCCCTGTAGAGCCATGACATCCACCTAATGTATTAAAAGTGATCACCTCATATTGATCGAGATCAACATAACCTCCTTCATGGATTAACCCTCGCCACCATCCAGGGGAATCTTCTGTACCTACTGTGATATGATTGCCTGTTAAAGCATGGCAAACGAGGATGATGGGTTTACCTTTTGTTCCAGCGCGTTCATAAACAAGTTCAATTTCTTCAAGAAACGTCCCTGACTCTAACGTCACGTTCGGAATAGCTACACGATCAGTGACTCGGTTCATATTGCTGTCATCCTTTCGCTTTCAAAACCATAAAAAAACCTCCCTATCTTTTAAAGATAGAGAGGTGTAAATAGACGAATCCATTTGTCTCTCTTATCTCCCAAAGCAAATCATTCGCTTTGCTGGAATTAGCACCTTTCAAACCGTTGTTTGAAGGTTGCCGGGCGTCGTCGGGCCAGTCCCTCAGCCACTCTTGATAAGAGTTTAATTTGTTATACAATTTTGTTAATTTGATTATATGCACCTTACCATGCCGTTATACGAACGTCAACAAAAAGATTAAACTTCTTGTTTTTTCGATGCTTCAATCTTCGCTAATTTAGCTTGGACTTCTTCCTCTGTTAAACCGTGCTCCTCGATATAACGGTTGCGAGGGTGCGTACGGCATTCAGGTGAGCAACTTCTTAAATAAAAATGCTCGTTCTCTTCAGAGGAAAGAATTTGTTCGTTACAGTCAGGATTTGCACAATTAATATAACGTTCACATGGTTCACCTGTGAAATAATCGCGGCCGACAACATTATGTTCAACCTGATTGATCGGCACTGTAATGCGCTCATCAAACACATAGCATTGACCGTCCCACAAATCGCCTTTCACTTCAGGGTCTTTGCCGTAAGTGACGATACCACCATGTAATTGTCCGACATCATCAATGCCTTCTTCTTTCAACCAACCAGTGAATCGTTCACAACGGATTCCACCTGTGCAATACGTTAAGACACGTTTACCTTCAAGCATGTCTTTATTTTCTTTAATCCATTCAGGTAATTCACGGAATGTACGAATATCCGGACGAATTGCGCCACGGAAATGACCGACATCATATTCATAATCATTTCGCGCATCGAGAATAATCGCATCATCACGCTGCATTTCTTCGTAAAATTCTTTCGGATCGAGGAATTCAGCTGTGTCTTCGATCGGCGACACATCCTCTTCTTCATCCAAACTTAAATTAACGATTTCGTCGCGATGACGGACGTGCATTTTCTTAAATGCATGATCGTCCGCTTCATCAATTTTGAATTCCATGTCCGCAAAACGTGGATCTTCACGCAAAGCTTCCATATACTTATTCGTTTGTTCAACTGTACCTGAAACGGTTCCGTTCAACCCTTCCTCAGCAACTAAAATCCGACCTTTTAATCCGAGGTCGAAACAGAATTGTAAATGCTCATCACGGAACGTTTCCGGATCGTCAATTGGAACGTACTTGTAATAAAGCAATACTCTGTAATCCTTGTTAGACATAATGACCACCTTGCTTATATATTTTTTATTTATTAATTAGCTAAATTCATCAACACTGTATTATATAATATCATAGCCATTTCAGCAACGAAATCAATTTGCGTAAGTGTTCAAAAGCGTTCACATTTAAAAGTTTTCTAGTCCGTGATAGAGTTATGTTTGACAGTGAAAATGAGGTGATACGATGAAGCCAATCGAAAGTCATATTGTTCAATACCGTGGCAGTCATGGCGATTTCGGTTTTGAACAAGGGCAAGCTTTAAAAGAGTCGAAAATCATACATAACCGCTTGAAACATTGGAATGTTAGACGACCGCGGTTTCACATTAATATTGAAGAAACGAAACAAAAGTTCATGGATTTCGCCCCGCAAATGTGGCGTGAACTAGAAGGGTTGCGCGACGGGTTAGAGATGCCAATGGAAGATGTGCTTCGCGATTTTGGAGGATACCGCGTTGAGATCAATCGAAGTGGCTGCTCGATTTTAACCGAGCGTGATTATATGATTCGTAACTACGATTACCACCCGCAAACGTATGAAGGACGCTTCAGTTTATTCCAGCCTAACGATGGAGGTTTAGCGACAATTGGGCCGACATCACGATTAACGGGACGCATGGATGGCATGAATGAACACGGACTCGTCATGGCTTATAATTTCACACACCGTAAAACGCCTGAAGATGGATTTGTCTGTTACATGATCGGACGGATGATTTTAGAAAATTGTCGTAACGTCGAGGAAGCCAAGCAATTTCTACAAGAAGTGCCACACCGAAATGCATTTAGTTATATTTTGCTTGACCCAAATGGTGAAACATATGTTGTAGAAGCAAGCCCTCGTGGCGTTGCAGTAAGGGAAGCCAACGTCTGTACGAATCATTTTGAAAAACTGACGAGCGAAAACCGTCACCATTTAGTCGATTCCTACAAACGACAAGAGGCGATTAATGACCAACGTTATCCAAACATGCCTGCCGATATCGCCTTTCAACTCATGAATGACCGCGATGGCGGTATCTTTGCCGATAACTACAAAAGCTGGTCCGGCACGATTCACACATCAGTCTATTTTCCAAAAGACTTAGGCGTCTGGTTCGCACTCGGTGGTGACGCTGAGGTAACGACGTTTAATTTCGCCGATTGGTTAAGCGGTGAAGATGTTGAACGAACAACCATGCACGGCGAAGTCGACACCGATCTACCCTTCGCACATATGGATTAACAGATGTTGCCGTTTCAATCGATTGTTAGACAATCTAACTACTTTATCTAACAATGTTAATTCAATGTCTAACAATCCAGCTACTTTATCTGACAATGTCAGCTGATTATCTAACAATGTTCCGACATTGTTAGATAATCTTACCAAAAACAAGCTGTGGGCATGCCCACAGCTTGTTTTCACTTACACTTTAAATTTTTTCACTTCATCGCGCAATTGGTCAACCAGGCCAACTAAATGTGATGCGTGTTGATCCATTTCATCGATACTCGACAATTGTTCTTCGGTCGAAGCTGAGATCTCTTCTGCACTCGCTGCTGTTTCTTGACCAGAAGCTGATATTGTCTGAATCATTTCACTTAAATCCTCTTTACGCGCTTCCATATCTTCAGAATATGACATCACACGTTTTGCATTTTGGGCTAAATTGTTCACCGCTTCATTAATTCCATCAAAAATACGTTGCGTCTCCTTAACTGCGGCTTCATTTTCCTCGGTAAACGACTGTGTTTTCTTAATCGAATCTACAGCCACTTGTGATTGTTCTTGAATGTTTGTCACAAGTCGATTAATATCTTCTGTCGTTTTAGACGATTGTTCCGCAAGTTTTCGAATTTCTTCTGCAACGACAGCAAAACCTTTACCATGTTCACCTGCACGCGACGCTTCAATCGACGCGTTTAATGCTAGCAAATTCGTTTGTTCTGTAATTTCTAATATATGTTTCGTAAACTGACTGATTTCTTGGGCAAATGAATTCATCTGATGCATCACTGAAGATGTTTCATTTGTCGCGGTTTTATTCTGTTCTGTTTTATTAATCAAATCGCCAATCGTCAATCGACCATTTTCGCTCAACTGACTCATTTCACTTGATTTCTCATCAATACCTTTGTTTTCTTTGACGACTTCTGTAATGTTATCACTCAACTGCTTAACTGTTTCTTGACCTGTTTCAAGTTGATCAGCTTGTTGAGTGGTTCCGTCTGCCACTTCTTGTACAGATGTCGCAACTTCATTCGCAGCCGTTGACGATTCTTTTGTATTATTCGACAACGTATGAGATGACTGACTAATGGAATTCGTCACATCGTGAATGGTTTCGACTAATCCGCGGACGTCACCTTTCATCGTTTTCATTTGATTAGCTAACAGACCGAACTCGTCCGAACGTTTAGTCAGATGTTCTGGCACATCTGACGTGAAATCACCATCTGACATTTCCGCTAATTGATCATTCATCGCATAAATCGGGTTCGTTAACCGTTTCGCATAGACATAAGCAATGATCACGACAATAACAGCTATAATCACAGTCACAATAATGAGTGTCGTATTCACACTATCTATTTGCCCCATTAATTCTGAGCTTTCCACAACAGCTAAATACGTCCAACCACTCGATTCAGACGTGTATGTATTCACGTAATGATTAACGCCATCAATCGATGTTTCAAAAAATGTATCATTGATATTATTTATATCGGAGACTTCCTCAATCCCTAATTCTGAAACATTTTGGAAACTCATTGAACTATCATTCGGATTAGACAACACTGTCCCTGTATCTTCTACAAGTACAACATAACCAGTCTCACCGATCTCGACGTCTTCAATAATAGACGTCAAACCACCCAAACTCACATCTGCACCTTGTACACCTATCGTGTCACCTTGTTGGTTTTGGATCGGAATCACTGAACTAATAATCACTTCATCATCGGCTTCCCAATAATAAGCATCTGTTAACGTGACTTCATCCGGATTTTCCATCGCTTGCGTATAATAAGGTCGTTCACTCGGATCATAACCAGCTGTCACTTCCCCTTCTGGATACTGAATATAACCACCGTCAGTTGTCGCTAAATAAGCATAGCGAATCTCAGGATGTGTTTCGGCATAGTGCTCATAAATCTCGAAAATTTCTTGTTCGATGCCTCCACTAGTCGATGAATTCAGTTGCTGTGGCTCATCTGTATCCACATACGATTCAATCGAATCATCTGCTTGCATGACCGTCTCATTCGTTGCAAGCATATTCGTATTTTGCTTCACAACATCAAAAAACAATTCAATCCCTTGATCGACTTGTTGAATTTCTTGTGACGTCGCATTCTCAAACTGGTCCTCAATCGTATTACTCATTAAGTAATTCACGAAAAAGCCAAGCGCAATTAATGGAATTAACGCTATCAGCAAGAAAACAGCTAACGTCTTAAAACGAATGCTTGATAATTTTCCTTTCACGCCATATCCCCCTGCTTAGTATAAATAATCACTTATATCATACTAAACGACTAGGATTAAGTAAACGTTTCCGTCACATTTTCGTGAAAATTGTCGATAACAAAATCCAAAAAAGCTCTGAAGCACAATCGCTTCAGAGCTTTCTGTTTAAGATAACTGCTGATACCAATTCATCGATGCTTTAATTTCGCCTAAGTTCAACTGATGACCTTGGCTTTCCCAGTGTAGAGTCACATCTGCGCCAGCATCCGTTAAGAACGCTTGTAAATCTTCTGATTCTTGTGCTGGACAAATAGGATCATTCGTCCCTGCAGCGATAAACACGCTTTTATCAGTTAAGTCAGGTAACTCAACGCCTCGTCTCGGCACCATTGGATGGTGTAAACTCGCCGCTCGCACAGCATCCTTATAATGGAACAATAAGCTACCTGCAATATTAGCGCCATTAGAATAACCAACTGCGATCACATTTTGTCGGTCAAACCCATAATCCTCAGCTGCTTGATCCAAAAACTCATACAACTCTTGCGTGCGGAAAATGAGGTCTTCCTCATCAAAAACACCTTCTGCTAAACGTTTAAAGAAACGAGGCATACCATTTTCCGACACATTACCACGTACACTTAACACATTCGCTTTTGAATCAATATAATCAACTAATGGTAACAAGTCTTCTTCTGTACCACCAGTTCCATGCAACAATAACAACGTAGGGCCTTTCAAATCATCGCCCTCTCTAAAAATATGCTTCACATTGCCACCCCTTTCTAAATTAACCATATGACTACCGTGACCTGTTAAAAATTATTTTACCACACAAGAAATCTTAAATTCAAAACAAATGCTTATGTTTGTATTTACGCCATCTCGGGAAACGTATCGATAACAATCCATTGAGGTGGTGATGAGATGTTACGCACAATTCTTATGGTGATTGGTGCTATTGTCGTCATTAGTTGGATCTTATCAATGATTTAATACAGAAAACGCCTTTAATCACCTATAAGATTGAAGGCGTTTTAACATGGTATAACATCTATCTTATGATCGCTTGTGTTTACCAGTTAATCGATCATATTCCTCTCCATAATGGCTACGGGCTTTAATTTCATGGACGAGGCGAATCGTCGGTTTGATCATAAACTGAAAACTTGCGACAACAAATAGCGTTACGCCCCATACTTTAAGCGATTCAAAATAAAACAAAATACTGCCGATTAAAAACCAAAACGCAATCGTGAAATCATTGATCGTATATAGCAAATTATAAATATCTTTGTAAAAGCGATTATGGTTTTGCATTCGACTATCGATATATTCTTCACGCGTTTGATTATGCACGTCATATTGGTCTTGTTTAGCTTCCATCGTTTATCCTCTCCCTTACACCTAACAACAGTATATTCCTTATTACCTTATTTCCCCACACTCAAACATAACGCCACTAAAATAAAAAGGACAACCGTTGTGGTTATCCCTCTACATTAATCACTATTCACTTCATGATTTATTACGAAAATATGCTTCGGCTTTCTCTAAATACGCTTCATCTCCAGGCATCATTTCTAAATCTTCGACAATAGCTGATACCGGACATACTGAAACGCAAGCACCACAGTTAATGCAAATATCTGGATCTATGTAAAACTGGTCACCACCATCTTCAATGCAGTCAACTGGACATACGTCGACACATTCCGCTGCTTTTTCCGTTTGACAAGGACTCGTAATGACAAATGCCATTGTGACACCCTCCTTTTCTACTCCTATTGTATCGTATCTTCACTATACATCAAAGCGTAGAAATAGCTAAGCTAACCAAAACGGCCCTGCTAAATAGTACCCTTGTCCGCATTCAACCCCTAATCTACGTGCTACATGTAATTGACTTTCACCTTCAATGCCTTCTAAAACAAACCGAGTTTTCGTGTTTTGACAATAACTAACCAACGATTCGATCATTTGCTGTTTTAATGTGGAGTACGTCAATTGCGAAGTGAAATATTTATCCATCTTAATAATATCCGGTTCAAGTTCAATCATTAAACGAAATGACGAGGACCCTTTGCTGACATCATCTATCGAAATCAAAAAGCCGTGTTCCTTGAGCTGTCTAACCGATTGTTTTAGTTCCTCTAAATTCTTAATCGCTTCAAGTTCGACTAATTCAACGACGACATCTTGAGGGGACAAATGATACTCACGAACGCAATTGTGCAAAAATGTCGTAAAATCAAGCCGAGACACCGTAGATGGTAATACATTCATAAACAAAAACCCTGATGACACATCACTTTGGTCAAACTGGTGAACTGCCTTAGCAATTGATTGGCGATCTAATTGTAAAAGCATGTCTTGGTCATGAATCGACTTAATAACTTCATCAGGTGCATCAATCCATTCCGAGCGTAATAACGCTTCATATCCCACAATAGTTAAATCATCTAAACGCAAAATAGGTTGAAATTGGTGGTGAAATGATTAATAATCCACCATTTGACGAACTGCATCTACAGACATGAAAACGACTCCTTTAACCGATTAACTCGTTAATACCATTAAACCTTATATTAGCCACCATGCAATAACTGAATTTGAATTTTTAGACAATAAAGATTTTGAGTGCTTTGAGTTTTTCTTTTGGTGTAAGATAAGAAACACGATATAATGAAGGTTGGCCCAATTCTATGTGTTAGGAGGATGAATCATGGGCATCGTCGTAGTCGAAATTTGCGACGGCAACTTGATGACCGAAGTGGATTTAGAAGGGATTATCGAATCAGAATACCCTGATGTTGCTGTATTAGAAAATAGCTGCTTAAACAATTGCGGGATGTGCGCGATGCGTCCGTTCGCATTAGTCAATAACCGACGCATATTCGGTAAAACACCCGAACAATGCGTCGACAAGATACGAAAAGCAATCGATGAAGAACTCGCTGCTTTTAATGAAGAATTTTAATGATAAACGATTTTGTTAACGAAAAAGGAATGACCTACAATGGCGATCACACGTATATTTAAAACCAGTTTAAAACTACCTAAAAAACAAGCTTTATTCTCCTTAAACCGGGAAACGATGCGGGATACGATGGTTTATTTATTACTGCTTATGACGCTCGTTTGCTTGCCCGATACGATACGCATCACGTACGATTTTTTCTCGCAGGAAGAGGTAGCATCTCCTGACTTATTTATTACGCAATTAATCGTGTTATTGCCGTTTATCATTACCTTTTTAATGGTCGCTGGTGTGACAAGCTTAGCCGGGATCGCTTATGGCATTCGTACGCTAACGAAGCGAAAATTAGCTTTTCAACAGTTATGGAAAATGACAGGGTATGCGTTAACGTTACCGATATTAATCATCACCATATTTCGCATCTTACAATGGTCCCATTGGTTGTTATGGATCATTCCATTTATACTGTTGTACACGCTAATCTACAACATGATCACGATTTTCCCAAAACGAAAAACCGCGATTTAACCTCACTGTCATGAAGTGAGGTCTTTTTTTAACGTGTCATAAAAAGCATACAACTCACTAATATAAGCCCCTTGAATGTCGCGAATGACTTCATTTTTCACCTTTTCCGTATGTATATAAGACGTTAAATTGTAACGATTCAATGCTTGAAGCCACATTTTATGGTTCGAGATAAACGGATAGTCTTTCGCTTCCTGAATCGCTTGGCGGTTAGTTTCAACTGTGACACCTTGAGCGTCTAAGTATTCGATTAACGTCTGAAGCGCTAGGTCAAAGGCCATTTCATAAAAGTGAATAAACCCCGCTTCTTCCAATTCATTTTCAAATATTTCTTCTTGATAGGGCATTAATTTCACTAAACTCTGTTCAAACGCTTCAAACCGTTGTTTCCATCGTAAGTCTTTACTTGATTCCATTGTTATGCTCCATTCATATTTATTCTCATTCTACTGTAATAGAGTAAACCTTATAAAACAAGCCTCCCAACGACTTAGGGAGGCTACTGTATCACATACATTATCATGTTTGATGCTTGGCTTCGCTTCGATTAATAATCTTCGTACCAGCTAGATCACCTGTCACATTAAGTGCTGTACAGCCCATACCCACTAATGCATCAACAGCAGTTAATAGAGCCACTGCTTCCATTGGTAAGCCTAATTGGGCAAAAACGGTTGCAATCATGACGATTCCTGCTCCAGGAACACCAGCTGTTCCAATGGATGCCAACGTTCCAATAATAACAATGGTTAGTACCTCAGCCACAGACAAAGGTTCACCAATTACCATTGCAGCAAAGACTGCTGATACAGCGATTCGGATTGCCGCACCATCCATATTAACAGTCGCACCAAACGGTAAACTAAAGCTATATAACGGTTGATGTAATTGCATTTGACGAGCAGCGTTTAATGTTACCGGTAGTGTTCCAGAACTACTTTGAGTAACAAAAGCTGTAATCATTGGTGTTCGTGCACCTTTCAAAAACGCCAACGGGGAATGACCCGTCAATTTAATAAAGACTAAATACAGTAATAATTGAACAACTAATGCTAAGTATAATACTAAAATAAATTCACCTAGCGACGTCAATGTATCCATTCCATGTTCAGCAATTGTTGTCGCGATAATAGCAAAAACACCAATTGGTAAATACTGAAGTATCACACGCATAATCTTAAATGTCGCTTCGTTCAACGCTTCGATCACTTGGTATAATGTATCTCCTTGCTCTTTCATCGCATCTGACTGACGCATATATGCCAAAGCGACTCCGAATGTAATTGCTATAAATATAATACCGAGTAAATTCAACTCATTAAATGCTGTCACAATATTTTCTGGCACTATATTCAATAAAACACTAGCGACCCCTGGATGCTCCGGTGAATCATAGCTTGCATCAGGGTTTAATGACATTCCTTCACCAGGTGCCAATAGTAAAGCAATTGATACACCAACTATAATAGCAACCGAAGATGTCACGGTGTAATAACCTAGTACTTTACCTCCCATACGTCCCAAGTCACGAATATTGATTTGATTGACGCCGACAATAAGCGTAAACAGAATCAATGGTAAAATTAAAAATTTCAACAAACGAATAAGTAACTCGCCTAGCGGATCTAAATAAACAATGATAGGTTCACCAAAAATGAGTCCTACTAAAACACCTAATATTAATGCTACTGATATTTTAACAATCAGTGAACCATTCCAATAAGCTGATAAGATTGATTTCATCAATCACACCCCCTAATTCCGATTATTCTTATGTGTTTTATTACTTAAATTATATTATGTTAAATCATTTGTATTGTCAATCACTTGGATTAACAAGCATCATAATAGACTTTTTCTAAAATATTTGTTTAGGTAAATAATAAGTTGGTAATTGAAAGGATGGTTACATGAAGGTACTAGTCGTTGGCGCAAACGGCCAAATCGGAAAGCATTTAGTTCAATTTATTCAAGACCATGACGACTTGCAAGCGAAGGCGATGATTCGTAACAAAGAGCAAGCCCGCTTCTTCAAAGACTTAGGGGCTGAAGTCGCCGTTGTTGATTTAGAAGATGATATTAAGGCCATTCAACAAGCTGCAGACGATGTTGATGCCGTCGTATTTACAGCCGGTTCAGGCCCGCACACGGGTAAAGATAAAACGATGATGATCGACCTTGATGGCGCTGTTAAAACCATCGAGGCGACAAAAGCAGCTGGTGTTAAACGATTTGTGATGATCAGCTCATTTGATACGACACGAGAGGCGATCCAACAAGCGCCTGAGTCGTTCTCACCATATGTCGCTGCTAAACATTACGCTGACGTATGGTTACGCGATACAGACCTAGACCACACAATTATTCATCCAGGTCGTTTAACGAATGATGCAGGAACAGGTAACGTGAGCCTTGCTGCGACAACACAACCGGATGAAGTCGCACGCGAAGATATTGCTCGGGTCATTCTCTCAAGCCTTGTTCATAACAATACAATCGGACAAGAATTCCAAGTCGTTCAAGGCGACACAGCAATTGACGACGCGATTCAATCATTATAAATCGCAAATACTACTAATTAAAGGGCGGTCGCCTATAAACAAGCGACCGCCTTTAATTACGTCTTCCTTTATGCTTTTTCGTGTTTACACTAATTCATCCAATAACGTATGCGATTCAAAACATATACCTGTTTCGTGACAACTATACATGTTACGATAACTAAAGTATTTATAATCATAGATAATGGAGATGACTTATGGCACAGAATCAATCACTAACACCATTAAAACTATTTCTATTCGCGTTTTACGCAACACATACGATTATATTAAGCTACATCCCTCTCTATCTAGAAGATTTAAAACTATCTGGGACCGAGATTGGTTGGGTTCTTGCTATCGGGCCACTCGCTGCCCTCATTTCAGAACCTTTCTGGGGTTATGTTAGCGACAAATATAAAACAGTTAAGCGCATTGTACTTTTATTATTGGCCATTTTACTCCCTGTCAGTATGGTCTTTTTCAATGTGTATAGTTTAGCTCTTATTTTACTTTTGGCCTTTTTACTTTATTTCTTCTCTGCTCCGATTACAGCATTCGGGGATAGTTTATCGCAGAGACGGGCGGATGAATTACATATTTCATTCGGATCGATTAGAATGTGGGGGTCCATCGGGTTCGCTACATCATCCCTCGTCGTTGGCCAGTACTTAACATTAACAGACATTCAAAACATCATTTGGCCGTATCTATTATTCGGCGTGATTGCGTTAATCGTGTCTCTTAGATTAACAGATGCTGAACCCGCCCAAGAACCGGTGAATTTGCAAAGTGTAAAACAACTGTTTAAAAACGGGAAGCTCATGACATTTCTCGTCTTAATCATGTTTATTACGATTACACACCGTACGAGCGATAGCTATATCGGAATCTATATTAATGACCTAGGCGGCACCGAAAGTTTAGTCGGTATCGCATGGTTTGTCGGTGTCATTAGTGAGGCTGCGATTTTTGCAACTGCTGGTTATTGGTTCCGCAAATATAAAACATTATTCTTCATCATTGCGGCTGGCGCTTTATACACGTTGCGTTGGTTCTTATTCGGAATCATCGATGATCCTTGGATCGCTATTGGACTACAATTTATGCACGGTTTAACGTTCGCCGTCATGTACTTAACAGCCTTCGATTATATAACGCGACTCATTCCAAAAGTCGTAGAAGGTACCGGGCACTTAATGTTCCACACCGTCTTCTTCGGGATCTCCGGTATTATCGGCTCACTAGCAGGCGGATCAATCATTGATTACCTAGGGGTTCATGCTCTTTACTTAATCTTAGCCGGTCTTGCCTTAATCGGCACAATTAGCTTAACGATTTTCCACATTGTTATAAGCAGACGTCACGCATAATAAAACCGTTTTGGCCTTTAGTTGGTCAAAACGGTTTTTCTTTTTCGAAACTTTTATCAACACACCATGTTTTATCATCTTTTAAGTAGTTACGGAAGCATGAGAATTCGCAGTGTATTCCGTTTCTTTTTTCATCGAAATGCCCGTAAAACCGTAAACGATCGTAATAATTGGACAGATGAGACAGAAGAACGCAAACGGCATATACGATAACACCGACACGTTTAGTACACTCGTCATAAACACACCACTAACCCCATAAGGAATGAGTGGATTAATGACCGTCCCACCTGATTCTAACACTTTAGATAAATGTTTGCCTTCATAACCCATTTCCTTATAACGGCTCGCATACGCTTCGCCTGGTAAAATAACCGACATGTACTGTTCACCTAGCGTCAGATTCACACCAATTCCTGTTAGAACCGTTGATAAAACGACTTTGCCACGCGTTTCCACCCAGCTATGAATCGCCGCCATTAATGAATCGATCACGTTCAATTCCGATAACATGCCACCCATCGATAAGGCGAGCAATAGTAACGATACAGCCCACATCATGCTTTGAATACCGCCTTGGTTCACGATTGAATTCACTTGTTCATTGCCTGTTGATGCTTCGAATCCACCTTGAACGACAGCCATCCATTCCGTGATGTTCACCGCTCCCGCTTGTAAGATGAGCGATACGACAAAACCACTGACGATACCTAACAAAATCGTCGGGATCGCTGACATCTTTCTCACAGCCGCAACTAACATCACGACGGCTGGTAAAATCGCGACCCAATGCACCGTCGTCTCCGTTTGGAACACTTGCATTAACGATTCAACTTGCCCTAAATTAGCTTCACCACCATCAAAACCTATTAGTACAAACGCAATCGCCGTTATGACAAACGCTGGAATCGTCGTCCAAAGCATATGACGAATATGTTCGAATAAGTCAACTTGGCTAACCGATGACGCTAAGTTCGTCGTATCTGACATCGGGCTCATCTTATCTCCGAACATCGCACCTGACACGATCGCACCCGCTGTCATGGCTAAATTAAAATCAAGTGCCGTCGCAATCGCAATGAAAGCCACACCAATCGTTGATACCGTCGTAAATGAACTGCCGACAAACACCGCAATAATCGACGTGACGATAAAGACGCTTACTAAGAAATAATCGACCGAAATAATATTAAAGCTGTATGTAATAAGCGTCGGAATCGTTCCTGACTTCATCCAAACCGCAATAAGCACACCGATTAATAGAAAGATAATGACCGGCACAATACCTGATTGCACACCTTTTACCATCCCATTTTCGATCGTCTTCCAATCAAATCGACGTAATTTACCCCATACAATTAATCCCATAATGATCAACAAAATCGGCACGTGCGGATCAGCACTAAACGAAATAAGCGACACCCCAATGATCGCCAACATCGATAGTAGAATAAATGCTGCTTCCCACCCCGAAATACGAAAGTCATGATTGTCTTGCATCGTAAACTCCCCCTTCTCTATTTATAAAATGATATAGTTTAACCACTTAAACGCTTAAACGCTTTTATATATAAAAGTAATTAAGTGCTATCATAATAGAGTTCTAGACACTTGTCAATCATTTTTACCAATTTATTGGCTTAAGCTAATTCGTCTACAAGCTATGAGCGAGATGATATGATAGGGATACAAGCATTGATTTAAAGGGGG
Source organism: Alkalibacillus flavidus (assembly GCF_040545925.1). NCBI lineage: Bacteria > Bacillati > Bacillota > Bacilli > Caryophanales > Bacillaceae > Alkalibacillus > Alkalibacillus flavidus. The sequence continues at coordinate 20,691 of NZ_JBEPMX010000017.1, read as the reverse complement.
CAAACATGATGAAATCTGAAGAACACTATTTTAATGAGGCTGAATCAATTGAAAGCTACATGAACAAAATGAGCCAATTACAAGATAAAAGTTTTACCGTTTACGAATCGTTCGCATTACCTGACGATGAGTTAGCTGAAACCTTACGCGAACAGTCACTTCATTTCCTCGTCATTACGGAAGACTGGTGCGGCGACGCGATGATGATTAATCCGATTATCCGCCAAATTGCTGAAGCAGCAAACATGGAGATGCGTGTCGTGTTACGAGATTCAGAACCCGAGTTAATCGATCGTCACTTAACGAACAGCAGCCGTTCCATTCCGATTATTTTAATTTTAGATTATGATGGGACAGTTATCGGGAAATGGGGACCTCGCTCGCCGAAAGCACAAGCACTCATTGATGAATATGCGGCGGCATTACCTGATCAAGATGACCCTGAATTTCAAGCAGCTCAAAAAGATATGATTAAAGCCTTAACATACCGCTTCACAACAGATGAAACGTTGTGGCATGATGTTTACGAAAGCTTTAAACAAACCGTTCAACAAGCTATTAATGATAAACAAAAACACTAATGACTTCACAAAGGCCCGAACGATTCTAACACGGAAATCGTTCGGGCCTTTGATATGACTGCAGAAATTCAATCATATTGTATAACATTTAGTTGTTTTCACGAAGCATCGCCATCATAATCGCATCGCAGTATTGCCCATTGATGAAGAAGTGTTGTTTTAGAACACCTTCTCGTTCGAATCCGACCTTTTCATAAATGTAGACCGCCTTGTCATTCGATTTAGCCACAAACAAAAACAACTTATGTAAATTCAACTGATAAAACCCATAGTCCACCATTAATTCTGTTGCACACGTCGCATACCCATTCCCTTGAAACGCTGGGTCAATCATAATCGCAAACTCCGCATGACGATGGCGCCAGTCGATATCAAACAACCCTAAGAAACCAACTCTAACTTCACCGTAATATAATATAAACGATCGATGCGTGTCTCTCTCCAGATTCGCTTCATACGATTTAATCATTTGTGCTTTCGACGCATAAGGCTCTTCAAACCAATAATCCATCACATCCGAATTCACCCGCATTTGATATAGAAAATCGAGATCATCTTTTTGTAGTGGTTGAACCGATAATGACTCGCTCATGTTTACAACTCCTTTCCCTATTCCGAAGCATTTTCTGATAACTGTTTTTCATATGATCATACTCATCTTATCATGAGATATATTCAACTATCACTCTTTATTCCAAATTATGTTATAATAATGAACACGAAACAGTCAATCAGAGCGACCCATAAGGATTATTTCAAAAAATGAGGTGACGAACGTGAGTGAAAGCCAACCGAAGCGCCGAAGCCATATTGAAAAATGGATCGACATTTTATTATTTATACCTGAATTAATTGTGATACCGCTTAAATATATGGCCCGTGGCATTATGTGGTTAGTCAGAGTTTGGTTATATTAAGTCATCGTAAAAAATTGGACTCAGTACAACACATTATACTGAGTCCAAGATTAGTATTTTTTGTTTTGAAAAAGTCACACTTCTAACACGAGCACTTTCAAATAATCACTCTGTTTATACAGACTATGTGCCGGGAAATCTCTCGGCAAACCGAATTCTTCTTTTACGTTGTAAGACACACCCGCTTCTTTAAATCCTTGAGCGACAAGCTTCTTAAAATGTTTCATATCGAATGAGGCATTGTTCGTCGAGGCGACAATGATGCCACCGTCATTGATAATCTCAGCTGAATGCTTAATAAGCGACGGATAGTCTTTCGCGCTAGAAAATGTTTTCTTTTTATTACGCGCAAAGCTCGGCGGGTCCAATACAATCGTATCGTACATGAGGCTATGGCGCTTAGCATATTTAAAGTAACTGTAAATATCCATCACATAAATTGATTGTTGCTCCAAATCAATCCCGTTCAAACTGAAATTCTCAATCGTTTTCGGCTCACTCCGCTTAGCGAGGTCCACGCTCGTCGTACTTTCTGCGCCACCTAATGCTGCTGCAACTGAAAATGCGCCAGTATATGAAAACGTATTGAGCACATGCTTGCCCTTCGCATAACGGTCACGAAGCGCACGACGCACATCACGTTGATCTAAGAAAATCCCTGTCATTGCCCCATCATTCAAATCAACCGCATAATTCATCCCATTCTCTTGAATAATGAGCGGGAATTCTGGTCGTTCGCCGTAAACGAAGTCATCATCATCAATATAAGACCCCTTCGTATCAAACCGCTTCTTCTCATAAATCGATTCGCACTCACCATACTCCGTTAGCACCGTCACGACCTTCTCTTTAAACGCATAAATGCCTTCACTGTACCAGTTCAACAAATAATGGCCATTGTAATAATCAATCGTTAGACCACCAATGCCATCGCCTTCACCATTAAACAAACGAAACGCTGTGGTATTAGGGTCCTCATAATATGCCTTACGCTTATTAATCGCAGTCAAAATCTTCGTCCGGAAAAACGTCACATCGATCGGCTCATCTATGCTATGCGTTAACACCCAACCAAGTCCTTTATTTTGCTTACCATAATACCCTTTCGCGATAAAGCCACCATTCCCGTCCACTAAATGAACGATCTCACCTTCATCACTAAGGTCTTGCACATTTTGAACCGCATCTTTATGGATTAGCGGAAATTTATGTTGAAATTGCTTCACAAACGTCGGATTTATTACTAATTCCTTCATGTTTTTAACCGTCCTCTCTCTAACTCTCACATCATTATCCCACATAGGGGGTTAAAAGTAAAAATGGTAAGACATTGCAAGTAATGATGAAATATTTAAAATTCAGGCTATGTTAAAGTCCGTTGTTGATATTGTGATCCGCTTTCGGTGGACGCTTTCCGCGGGCACGGCTCGAGCCTCCTCAGCCCAAAAAGCGGGGCTTGCGGGGTCTCGAGACTCGTGCTGTTCCCGCTGGAGTCGCCACCTTCACTCCTCACAATTCAACAACTCAGTGCTACTATCATTTTAAACTCAACATTAAACTTTAACAGAGCCAAAATTTAAGAAGGATATTATATATTTATGTAGAAATATGTCATATGAAGTATTATGTGTCATTTTATTATTACGTATCGGAAGTGGTATATTTGGCTATCTCCCACCACACAGACCATTGTCCAACGTGTCACAGCAAGCTTATTTATGATTTTATGGATACGGTCACAGAAGATCGGCATGGTTATTATATATTAGACGCGTTTGAAGCACAGGTATGCCCAAATGAATGTGGATATTATATTAAATTATATTAGTAGGTGATAACATGTCTTCCATCTCGAAAGAAGAAACCGAGAACCAGCTTGATAGAATGAAGGAAATTCACAGCTATATAAAAGATGAGTCTAAGCAAGAATTGGACAGCATCATTACTGTCATGGGCAATAAATTTCATGACGAAAATGCCATCAGTGATTATTTAGCTTACATATTAAACCCTGAAATTAACGGTGTAGGGACACAGCCGTTAAATAATTTGATGAATCTAATAAACTACCCTGCCGATTTATCAGAAACAGATAAAATTGAAATCAAACGAGAACATGAGTTGACTAATAAGAGAAGAATTGACTTTCTTATTACCATTAGTGACGAAACCATTATCGCCATAGAACACAAAGTTTTCACAGGCGAACACGGCGATCAAACCTGGGATTACGAACAACAAATTAATCATGAATTTCCCAACTCACACTACGAAATTCACTATGTTTTATTATCACCACATGGCAAAACACCGTTGAATCCGAGCTTTACTCCAATTGATTATTTTCAATTAGTAGATGCACTTAAACAAGTAACGACCGACGTCTTGAGAGATATTCGTAAGGCCGTATTATATAACGAAATCATAAGACACTTGGAGGGACACTTCTTGAATGATAAGACATTAGAAATATCTAAAAAAACCGAATTATTAATGGACTACTCTGGCATGATCAACGATTTACTGCAGAACTTGGAAGATGATTATAAAGACATATTTGATTTTATTGAATCTTATATTAAAAATTATTTTAATAAAGAATGGAATATCAAGTTTCAACACGGAAGACATTATCACCAAATTTACAAACAAAACTGGAAGAAAAATGGCTTAGATATTCATTTTGAACTATCATTAAATCAAAGCAGTTTAATAGAGAATAAGCTTTCTTTCCTCGTGGATATTGAGGGTAAAAGAAAAGACGAGTTTAATCATGCATATGAAAACGACTTAATCATGTCACTCAAAGACACGTTAAATGAGAACGGCATTCAATACAGAGACGGAGCCAAAATTAAAGGTAGACGAGCTGATACATTCGCAGCCAAAACTTATCACTTTCTAGATAAAAACACATTAAAAGACGGCTTAAAACTAGAACAATGCTTACAAGACATGATCAAAGATTTCCTTGCCTTTATTGAACCAATCGATGAAGCTGTGAAAGCGTTTAATGAAAAACAATGAGTGAGGATTGTCCGCTATCAACAATTAATTAACATATAATTATGGGAGGTATTTTATGAATAAGAAGAACTTTAACCCGAAGAAACTGTTCGAAGACTTTAAAACCAAAAACGAAGGTAAAATTAAAGAATACGCCAACAGCCCTCAAAAGTTAAAAACCTTAGCTAACAATGCTGAAGAAAAAGCGCGCGAAAATAGCAAATCTCTATCGAACGCCTTGGATCAAATCAAGTTGCTAGTAGAATTTTTAAAGGCCTGGAAAAACAATGAATACCGTGACGTCTCAAAACAAACAATCGTTTGGATTATCGTCGCCTTGCTTTATTTTGTATCGCCTTTAGATGCCTATCCAGACTTCCTCCCTCTAGGTTATGTTGATGATATAGCTTTATTGGGGTATGTCTATAAAAGCATTAAAGACGATCTGGATAAATTTAAAGCTTGGAAGTATGGAAATAACAATGAGTTTGTGACAAAAGAATAAAGAAACTAAAAGAACTGAGAGCTCATCTCAGTTCTTCGCTTTCTACTCTGGGATATACGGCAAATCGCCATCGTTTGGTATATTAATCACATGTGTATTCGTATAAGCTAACAACCCTTGTTCACCATACTCACGTCCAATACCAGACTGCTTCACACCGCCGAATGGAAAACCCACGTCCAGCCCTTGTACGGCTGCGGTGTTAATCATCGTCGTACCAGCCTCAATATATTTCGCCACTTCAATGGCGTGTTCTTCTTCACCCCAGACAGAACTCGTCAGTCCATAAATACTGTCATTCGCTAATTCAATAGCATGCTCATCATCATCAAGCGGCAAAATCGGAAGCGTTGGTCCAAACTGTTCTTCAACAACAATCGGGTCACGATAATCAGTATTTAACACAATTGTAAGTTGTAAGAAATAACCCTCGCCCATCAAATCCTCGTCTAAAATGTCACCTAATTTAATGACTTTAGCACCTTTTTCTTCTGCATCATTCACGAGCTTTTGGACATATTCCTTTTGATTCTTGTTATTAACAGGACCAATCGTTACATCATCATGGAATGGACCACCGACTTGAATCCAGTCATTCGCCGCTTCAATATATTTCTCAACAAATTCATCGTAAGTCGAACGGTCCACATAAACCCGTTTTGCAATCATACATATTTGCCCGGCCGTTAGGAAATTAGAAATCACTAAACGACGCATAGCGGCTTCATCATTAACATCAAAATCCTTCAAAATAACGGCAGCATCATTACCACCTAACTCCAGTGTTAAATCCTTGATCGTATCCGTAGCCGCTTTCATAATATGTTTCGCTGTCTCTGTACCACCTGTAAATGCAATCTTTTGACTTTTGGATGACTTGTGAGTTCTTCGCCTACTTCCTGTTCACCATTTACCAAGTTTAGAACACCTTTGGGATATTCTTCAGCAATGTTCTCAAAAAATTTGCTTAGCATAAGAGGTGCAAGTGGGCTCGGCTTAAGTACTAAGGTATTACCTGTTAATAGTGCAGGCGCAATTTTGATGCTAGAAAGGGTAATGACCAACGACCTGGTTTGGATACGTCGGATTTTCCCTTGAAGCCAGTTCTTCTGTTTCAAATTTCTCACCATCAATAATCGCATGGGCGATATATTGTTCTTGTTCCATGCTCTAACCCTCCTCGGATGTCACTAATTTTATTTATACCCAAAAACAGATTTCATATGATTTTCGTTCATGAGGTAAGGAAGAGCCTTACAAAGCCAATATGACAAATCAGAAGTTAATTGAATATAAAAAAAGAACTGACATCGTCTGTTGAAACGACATCAGCTCTTCCTGTTTTCCTTCTCTATTCCTGCTCTTACCTGCTACGCTCTACTCTCTTCTGGTAAGTTTGAGTTTTGGGGAGACAACATTCCATCTTCCTTAATCAGTTACTACTCAACCGTCACACTCTTCGCTAAGTTACGTGGTTTATCCACGTCACAATCACGGTGTAGGGCTGCGTAATACGAAATCAATTGCATTGGTAACACAGACACAAGTGGTGCTAATAGTGGATGCACGGTTGGAATGGAGAATGCATCGCCTTCACGGGTTAAGTGCTCTGGGCTGATGACGCACGCATTCGCACCGCGCGCGACTACTTCTTGCACATTGGAACGGATCGAACCGTCAACGTGTTCTTGTGTCGCAAGGGCAATCACTGGTGTGCCGTCTTCAATTAAGGCAATTGTTCCGTGTTTTAACTCGCCACCTGCGAAACCTTCTGCTTGAATGTATGAGATTTCTTTTAGTTTTAACGCGCCTTCTAAACCGACGAAGTAGTCTAAACCACGGCCGATGAAGAAACAATTGCGCGTTGTTGATAAATAATCACGTGCGATTTGATCGAATTCTTCTTTCTGATCGCAAAGAGCTTCCATCGCATTACCGACGATGCCGAGTTCTTTTAATGGATCGAATTCTAGCGTTAGACCTTTTGCACGTGCTGTATCAACAGCTAAGATTGCTAAAACCGCCATCTGTGCTGTGTAAGCTTTCGTCGACGCCACAGCAATCTCTGGTCCTGCGTGTAAATGTAACGTGTAATCTGATTCACGAGAAAGGGTTGATCCTGGCACATTTGTCATCGTGAGTGCCGGGTGACCTAATTGTTTTGTTTCAACGAGTACTGAACGTAAGTCCGCTGTTTCACCACTTTGTGAAATGAACACAAAGAGTGGTTTCTCAGATAATAATGGCATATTGTAAGAGAACTCACTCGCAATGTGTACTTCAGTTGGTACTTGCGCGATTTTCTCTAAAAATTCTTTACCGATTAAACCAGCGTGATAGCTCGTGCCCGCTGCAATAATATAAACGCGATCACAAGCAGCCATCGCTTGGCGGACGTCTTCTTCTAGTTTAATGTCGTCGTTTTCATCTTGGTACTCTTGAATAATTTTACGCATCACGAACGGTTGCTCATCGATTTCTTTTAACATGAAATGCGGGTAAGTGCCCTTTTCGATGTCACTTGCGTCGATTTCCGCTGTAAATGGATCGCGTTCAACAGTCGTACCGTCAAGTTTCTGAATTTCAACCTCATCTTGTTTAACGAGTACTACTTCGCCGTCCATTAATTCAACGAACTGATCTGTTACTTGTAACATCGCCATCGAGTCACTTGCTACCACGTTAAAATCATCGCCTAAACCGACAAGTAATGGACTCTTATTTTTCGCAACGAACACGACATCTGGTTGTTCACGGTCTAAAACAGCTAACGCATAAGACCCGTGTAACAAGCTAATCGTCTTGCGAAAAGCTTGAAGCCTATCGCCTAATTCATTTGTGAATTTCTCAATCAATTGAACAATGATCTCAGTATCTGTTTCGCTCACAAAGTTGACGTCAGCTAAGTAGTCACGTTTCAGTTCTTCAAAGTTTTCGATCACACCATTGTGAACTAACGTGAAACGACCTGACGTGCTTTGGTGAGGGTGAGCGTTAGCCGTACTTGGCTCACCATGTGTTGCCCAACGTGTATGGCCGATCCCGATATTCGCTGATACGGATTCATCAACCTCTTCGCGTAAATTCGCAATACGCCCTTTAACCTTGAATAAATTCATATCCGCTTCATCGCGAACCGCAATACCTGCTGAGTCATACCCACGATACTCTAACTTTTCTAATCCTGTTAATAAAATCTCTTTCGAATCTTCCTGTCCAATATAACCGACAATTCCGCACATACTGTATATCCTCCTGTAGTTGAAAGAGGCAAACCACAGCATCCTTTTCGTAAGGGGCAGTTGTTTGCCCCTTTCTCGTGTATTTTAAGGCATCTTATATGACGTGGTTGTGCATAGAGTCGCCTCTATGTTTTCACGGCATACGTGACAGTTGAGATGCGGCAACTGGGAGGCATCCGCCGAATACTCGATTGAACCTCCACCTCGTCAACTATTTCTTAATAAGCGGTCTAAGAAATAGCCCTGGCGCTTTCTGTTTTTCTCCCCTGCTACGCTCCTTTCTCTCTTTGAATGAAGCCGTGTGCAAACGGCTACCCATTATTTTACTGCTATTACGCTGGCAGGTCAATTATTTGTACGCTTTTTATCGTTTTATCGCATAAATTAGGCATAAGGAATGAATACCATCACCCTTATGCCCTAATATCTTATGCATCTTTTAAGCCATACGTTTCATCAATGATCGTCGCAACTTCAGATACATATTTCTCACAATCTTCTTTCGTCGGCGCTTCGACCATCACACGCACAACTGGTTCTGTACCAGATGGACGGACGAGCACGCGGCCCTTATCGCCAAGTTCTTCTTCCACGCGGTTGATCGCTTCCTGCACCGTTTGATCAATTTGCACTTGCTGTTTATCGATGACACGAATGTTTTGCATCACTTGCGGGAATTTCTCCATTTCGTCCGCTAAGGCTGATAACGGCTGATCCGTTTCGCGCATCGCATTCAATAATTGCAACGCCGTCAGCATACCATCGCCTGTTGTATTATAATCTAGGAAAATAATATGGCCTGACTGCTCGCCACCGAAGTTAAAGTCACGTTCTAACATTTTCTCCATCACGTAACGGTCGCCAACTGATGTTTTTACCGTGTCGATACCGATTTGGTCAAATTGACGATACAAGCCGATATTACTCATCACGGTTGTGACGACAGTGTCTTGTTTTAAACGGCCTTTCTTCTTCAAAAACTGACCGCAAATATACATAATTTTATCGCCATCAATGATATTGCCTTTTTCATCAACGGCAATGAGGCGGTCACCGTCTCCGTCAAAAGCTAAACCTACGTCAGCTTTTTCTTCAATCACGGTTTGACGAAGATTTTCCGGACTTGTTGAACCATAGCCGTCGTTAATATTCGTCCCATCAGGTGACGAACCGATAGATATAATATCGGCTTCTAAGTCAGCAAACAAGTGATTCGCAATCGATGACGTCGCACCGTGCGCACAATCGATTACAATCTTCATACCATCAAAGTCGGTATCAATCGTTTGTTTTAAATGTTGTAAATACTTCTGACCCGCTTCAAAATAATTCATCGGTTGACCGACACCAGCACCAGTCGGTCGTGGAATGTCGTCTGTTTCTTCATCCAATAACGCTTCAATTGCTTGCTCTTGTTCATCGTTCAATTTAAAGCCATTTTCGCTAAAGAATTTAATACCATTATCCTCAACCGGATTGTGTGAAGCTGAAATCATCACACCTGCATGCGCGCCTGATGCTTTCGTTAAATAAGCGACACCGGGGGTTGAGATAACGCCAAGACGCATGACATCAACACCGACAGATAATACCCCAGCAATTAAGGCACTCTCTAGCATCTCGCTAGAAATGCGCGGATCACGGCCGACGAGTAATTTCGCTTTCTCAGATGCACTTTTCGTTAGGTGATAAGCCCCATATCGTCCAAGTTTAAAGGCTAACTCCGGTGTTAATTCTGTATTGGCAATACCACGAACACCGTCAGTACCAAAATATTTTCCCATAATCTTTCCGCTCCTTCACATTATCAATCATGTCTATCAATAAGATGTTTTATTCAACTCTCACTCTAATTCGGCTTTGTTCAGAAGATAATCTGACACCATCAGGCCCTTCAAACTGCACATCGGCGTAAAATTCCCCTTCAACTTGACCTTCCACATCGATCGACACACGAATGTCATCACGCGACAGATTGTTAAGGTCGTTTTCCGTACCAACTAATTGCACGTTAATTTGAGGTTCTTCTGGTTCGATAAACGTTATTTCACGGTCTTCCGCTAAATTATCAACTTCTAATTCAACGTCTTCTAACGTCGTTTCCACAGCCTCTTCGACTTCAATTTCTGCTTCAACTGTTTCTGGCTCGATACGATTAACACCCGACGGAACTGACAAATCAACCTCCAATGTCGTCGATTCAGTTACATCAGACAAATCAACATCGACAGGTTCTAAACGGTCAATCTCATCTAAACGATCTACACTACCATATAACGTCGCTGAAACCGGGTTTAGATCGATGCTTTGTAACACTAACTCTTCGTCTAAATCCCCCGTCGTTTCATAAGTAACAGGATAGCGTTTATCCGTAATCGACACATCTGCTGTCACGTCTACCTCTGACGGTTCAACGAGTACACTCAGTTCATTACCGGCAGCGTCATATACACGAACAGGCGCACCTGTTACTTCGCCATTTTGCGCTAAAGTAGGCAAGTTCACAATGGCTTTAACAATCGCGACTTGATCAATTTCATTTTGTGAGCCTGTAATTTCAATTTCAGCCGGCGATAGTTGTGGCGAACTCGCAAAGACATTGTCCGGATTCAAACCGTCACTTTCCACATAATCTATATCAACCGGAAAACTTGCTGTTGCCCGTTCTTCAATCGTTACATTCGCAACATTCGGCTCAATATAAACCGATAACTGACTCGAAAACCCTTCATGTGTCACATCAACTTGATGTTCACCGGGCCCCAAATCATTTAAATCCACAACGACATCAAAATTTTGCTGCCTAACCGTTTGTGTAATCACGCTGCGCGGTCCTTCAAGCGTCACATCGACCGTATCCGGAACACCGCGGACAACATAATTATCTTCTTCATCTATTTGAACTTGCAGCGGCACATTTTCAACCGTCTGCGTCTCCGTAGAGCCGGACGGTAAGAAAATATCGCTAGAGCGTGATGTATTCGCATCATCAATGGCAACTGTTGTATATAATAAAATGGCTAAAAATAACGACACAATTCTCGTAAACCAAGGACTTCTCAACCAATTATCCATTACGCTTTGCCCTCCAACTCAATGCCTTTGATGATCCGTTTTGTTCGGATGGACTTAAGTCTTGCATTAATAACTGACGTAACCCGTCTTCATCTAATTTGCGATACAATTCGCCATTTTTCGTTGCCGATATATTACCCGTTTCTTCTGAGACAACAATCGTTAGGGCATCTGTGACTTCACTAACCCCCATGGCCGCTCGGTGCCTCGTACCTAATTCTTTTGAAATAAACGGGCTTTCACTTAACGGTAAATAACAAGCGGCAGCGACAATTTGGTTTTCGCTAATGACGACAGCACCGTCGTGTAACGGTGCATTCGGTATGAATATATTTGTCAGCAACTCACTCGTCAATTGACCGTTCACAGGCACACCTGTTTCAACGTATTCACTTAGACCTGTCTCACGTTCAATCGACATTAAAGCACCAATACGACGTTTACTCATGTAATGACACGACTTCACAATCGAATCAATCGCATCATAAACAGCCTTCTCTTCTGATTGTGTATGACGTGAAAAAAAGCTTCCTCGCCCTAATTGCTCTAACGCTCGGCGAATTTCAGGCTGGAAAAGGATGATCACAGCGAGGAACCCCCACGTAATCGCTTGGTAAACGAGCCACTGGACCGTTTTCAACTCTAAAATCGAGCTCAAGAACCATATACCTAAGACGACAAAGATCCCTTTCAGTAACTGAACCGCTTTCGTCCCACGAATGACTGAAAATAATTTATATATAACAAACCATACAAGCGCTATATCAACGACAATCCGTAACACTTGCAGGAAATCAAGCTCTTCCCACGACATGTTGACACTTCCTTCACGCACTATTTTGTCTCTTTTTATTTATTGCCCGAAACAGTCCATATGTAAAACGGATACGTAAAATTGCGAGACACACAATCATCTGTCACTATTATATCACAAATTACTACATCTGAAATGGCTCGGTAACGATTGATTCGCCTCTAGACTGACATTTTTTGCGTAAAAAAAAGAGTTATGCTATCACATAAATCGACAGACATAACTCTTGATTATCATTAGACATGTTTTTCACCATATAATGAAGCGATCATATCAACAGCTACTTCTGCCGTCCGATTCCCTTCATCTAATAACGGATTTACCTCGACGACCTCAGCTGACGTCAACACACCAGCATTATACAACATCGACATCGCTAAATGAGCCTCTCGGTAACTCGGACCTCCAACGACAGGTGTTCCTGTTCCTGGGGTGTGATTTGGGTCAATACCATCGACATCCAAACTTAAATGAACGCCGTCCACTTTCCCGTTTAAGTATTCTAATGCATCATTCATCACCCACGTTATACCGTGCGTTTCAATATCATGCATCGTATAGACACGAATTCCTTGTTCACGAATCACTTGGCGCTCTCCCTCATCAACCGACCGCGCCCCAATGATGATGGTATGTTCAGGCTTTATTTTCGCTTCTTGGCCGTGAATCGACGTTAAACGTTCATGCCCCATACCTAAACTGACACCTAACGACATCCCATGAATATTGCCAGATGGAGATGTCTCACCTCGGTTTAAATCAGCGTGTGCATCAAACCAAATGACACCCAAGTTACTATAAAACTGACTCAATCCAGCAAGTGTTCCAATGGCGATACTATGGTCACCACCCAAAATTAAAGGTACATCACCTTGTTTTTTTAAATCATAAACATAATCCGCAATCATTTCATTAGCTGAAGCGACATGGTCTAGATTGCGCAAATTCGTCTTCGGGTCTACCCCGTTTGTCCGTTTATTAATAACTGGTACATCACCATAATCTTTATAAGCTAGGCCTAAATCATTTAATCGATCAAACAAGCCAGCATAACGAATCGACCCAGGACCAAAGTCAACGCCTTCATTAGGTTGAGCGACCGTTAACGGAGCACCAAGGATTCCTAGTCTATTGTTCATCGTCATTTCCTCCTTCATTTTGCCTCCATTCATTTTATAAGCCAGCACAGAATGGTTCAACTGGACAAAAACGTGAATAAATATGCACGCGCCGGCAGCCTTGCATGAGCATGATTCAGTAATCAACCAGCCCTAAAAAAGTCACTCAATTATGGGTCATAGTCAATCATTTATCATACAGCTTGCTCAATTACGATTTGTAGTCGCACTATTTCGTTCTCAGTCGCTCTTTTGACACACAAAGTCTCTCATTTACGTAGTATGACGCTCAAATCGAGAAGTTAATCAAATTAGTTAAGATCGATTCATAAAATGGCTCCACTTATGTATTGCCAATTATCAGGCTAACCAAATAAAAAAGTTGCTCCCCAACAGAGAACAACTTTAGCTAAGAGATATGGTGGAGCCTAGCGGGATCGAACCGCTGACCTCCTGCGTGCAAAGCAGGCGCTCTCCCAGCTGAGCTAAGGCCCCATATCAATTATTTATTATGTAAAAAATGAGCCATGGTGGATTCGAACCACCGACCCTCTGATTAAAAGTCAGATGCTCTGCCAGCTGAGCTAATGGCTCATAATATGATGGCTGGGCCAGCTGGATTCGAACCAGCGCATGACGGTACCAAAAACCGTTGCCTTACCGCTTGGCTATGGCCCAATAGTGGTGGAGGGGGACGGATTCGAACCGCCGAACTCGGAGAGAGCGGATTTACAGTCCGCCGCGTTTGGCCAACTTCGCTACCCCTCCAAACAATGGTGCCGGCCGAGAGACTCGAACTCCCAACCTACTGATTACAAGTCAGTTGCTCTGCCAGATTGAGCTAGGCCGGCGTTTGAAAAGATGGTGGAGGATGGCGGGCTCGAACCACCGACCCCTTGCTTGTAAGGCAAGTGCTCTCCCAACTGAGCTAATCCTCCGCAGCACATAACGTGCAAAAATATGTAGATGACCCGTACGGGATTCGAACCCGTGTTACCGCCGTGAAAGGGCGGTGTCTTAACCACTTGACCAACGGGCCATGTTGATCACGATCCTTTATCTGAAAAGGACAAGTATTATTATAGCGACTACCTAAAACATTGTAAAGGGAAAAAAGAAATTTTTAACTTTCAGAATTGTACTTACAATACCTCTTCTTACCCACAAACCCAACAATACTATTTTCAAAAACGATTTTTTCTAAAATCTTCTAACCCTGCTCATCACTGAGGTTACGTTCATTTATCTTCACAAAAAATTCATAACTGATTTGACAATATTCACATTTCTTATTAATCTATTAAGCAACGTTAAGTTTATTAATTTTGTTAAATTTAAATTTAACGTTTTACTATTTCAAAAAATGAGGAGGTGACAACCATCACTATTATTACCGTAGAGGGAAAGCGTTTTGATACCGAAGCTATATTATTTGATAAAGACGGCACACTCATTAACTTTTATTCTATATGGGGTGTTTGGGGCGACTTATTAACTAAAGAAATTGCCATTCAGATTCCTGAAACAATTAATTATGACCCCCACCATGCTTGTGAACGTATAGGTCTTGATATAGTGAACCAAACTTGGGATCCAGTCGGTCCGTTAGCAATCGGTAACCCTGATGATTCAGCCACCATACTAACTCATTACTTATATCAACTTGGGATCCCATGGGATGAAGCTGTTACATACCTCACTAAAAGCCTAGAAAACATTGAATCTACTATTGATTGGAAACAATATATTAAACCCATTGATGGATTAATTGAATTTATCAATGAAGCCAATCAACAACAGATCAAAATGGCTGTGGTTACAGCTGATTCCACTCAAAATGCTTTATATCATTTACAGTTACTCGGAATTGATCACTATTTCGATACTGTTATTGGATTTGATTCTGTAACAAAAGGCAAGCCATTTCCGGAAATGGCTTATACAGCTTGTCAACGTTTATTAGTCTCACCACAACAAACAATTTTATTTGGTGATTCTAATGGAGACATGACTTTAGCTAAAAATGCTAAGTTAAAAGCCGGAATTGGAATTGCACAAACGAGTATTGATAACGCTTTCTATTTACGCGATACCGACCTCGTGATCCAAGATTATCGAGGGTGTTATATAAATTAATCAAAAAGGGAGAGAGTTTACATGAAGAAAACCATCATGTTTTTGGTTTTAATGACAACAATGGTCATCATTACAGCTTGTGGGGAATCAGGTTCAAGCGATGAACCGTTACAAGTTTATACTCACAATGATTCTGAAGAGATGGATGCAATGGTAGAAAATATCGAAGAAAATACTGGAGTCCAACTAGACGTGCTGCGTTTATCAAGTGGTGAAGGTTGGAGCCGTATTGAAGCTGAAGCCCCAGAAATTGGTGCTGATATGCAAATCGGTATGCTTCACGGATTCGGTATGAAAGCTGAAGAAGAAGGCTATTTATTACCATATGAATCAGAACAATGGGAAGATGTGCCTGACAAGTTTAAACAAGAAGATGGCGAATGGTATGGTACTTCTTTCTGGTATAACATGATTGCTGTCAATGAAGATATTATCGAAGACAAAGGGCTCGACGTCCCTCAATCTTGGGAGGATTTATTAGACCCTCAATATGAAGGCGAAATTGCACTACCGGATCCAGGTACATCAGGTACAGCATTCTTAATCGTTTCAACAATTATGCAACAAATGGGCGAAGAAGAAGGCTGGGATTACTTTGAACAATTAGATAAAAATGTTGGTCAATATACTAAATCTGGTTCAGCACCTGCCCAATTAGTTGCTCAAGGTGAGTATGCTATTGGGGTATCTTGGGACCAAGCTGTCCTTGACTACATTGATGAGGGCTATCCAATTAAAAGTGTCATGCCTGAAGAAGGTGTAGGTTACAGTTTAGATGTTGCTTGGATCTTCGAAAACACGGATCAACCTGAAAAAGCAAAAGAAGTCATGGACTACTTAGGTTCACAAGACTTCATGGAATTATCTGCTGAGTACCGTTCTATGGTAACTAAGCCTGGCATTACAGATGACTCAAATGTTTCCGACAATTTCATTGATTATGACGCGCAGTGGGATGCGGATAATCGTGATCGTATCATGGAAGAATGGCAGAATAAATTTTCTAACTAATGAAGAGATTGGCCAGCGTCACCACGCGCTGGCCTCTCCATATTTATTGAATAAAGCTGAGGTGATCTAATTGACTACTGAAACAACTAGAACAACGAGGAGTAAGAAACTCGTGTCTGAATTTCGCCAATTTTTGTCTGAACCTTGGTTTGCGATCCTAACGATGATCTTAGCTGCGGCAATTCTGTTGTTTATCGTAATCCCTGTGTTCGCTGTTTTCTTTAAAAGTTTTGGTATAGGATCAGGAGGATTTACATTTGAGTATTACAAAGAATTCTTCGCAAGATCTTATTACCTTAATTCTTTGTTAAATAGCTTAGGAGCTGCGATTATTTCAACCATTGTGGTTGTTTTATTAAGTGTAAGTATCTCATTATATGTTACACGATCAACATCTTTTTTATCTAAGTTCTATCGTGGCGCAGCTTTATTACCACTAGTTGCCCCACCTTTTATCTTTTCATTGTCTTTAATTATATTATTAGGGCGTAATGGTGTCGTCACTTCTCTGCTCAATGATGCCTTTGGGTTAGAATTTAGTATTTACGGATTCTGGGGCGTCGTCTTAGCACAAATACTGGGTTACTTCCCTATTGGCTACATGTTAGTTGAGAGTACGATGCGTAATATGAGCCCTAGTTTAGAGAACGCATCAAGAGACCTTGGTGCAAATCAGTCCAAAACATTAAGAAAGATCACACTACCCCTCTCCCAATCCGGGATTACGAAAGCTGGGTTATTAGTGTTTGTCATGGCTTTGGCTGATTTTTCAAACCCCTTGATTATCGGTGGTGGCGAAACATTTATTGCAGCTGAAGCTTACCTACTCGTTGTAGGACAACAAAACTTAGAACAAGCAGCTGTTCTCGGCGTTTTCCTTATTATACCGAGTTTAATCGTATTTATATTCCAAACTTATGTCATGAAAGATTCAGGATTAGAGACGATCAGTGGCGAGTCAGGCGCAAGTAATGCACCCCTGACTAAGCGGGTTAAATCGGTTGTTATGACGATTAACACATTGTTTGTGTCTTTTATCGTACTCATGTTCATTATGGTCGTTCTTGGAGCATTTGTGAAAATCATTGGTATTGATAATAGCTTTACACTAGAGCACTTCCAAAGTCGAAACGGCTGGGACTCGTTATACACCAGTATAATCGTATCGTTCTTAGCGGCTATCTTAGCGGCCACAATTGGAATGCTGCAAGGTTATCTATTTGCGCGAAAACCGATTCCAGGAAAAAAAGCATTAGAATTCTTAACCTTGTTTGGTCTAGCAGTCCCAGGTACAGTTATGGGTATTGGTTATGTACTTATATTCAACGGCTCTCCTTTTTTCTTAACAGGTACCGTACTATTAATCGTCCTTAACATGACGTTCAGAAAAATTGGTGTTGGTCTTGAAGCTAGTATTAGTAAAATGCACCAAATTGATTCATCCATGGAAGAAGCATCGAACGACCTAGGTGCAGGACCATATCGTACATTCGGTAAAGTCGTTGTTCCTCTATTAAGTCCAGCGTTCATAGCAGGATTTGTTTATACATTTATGACAGCGATGGTATCGATCAGTTCTGTTATCTTTTTAATTGCACCAGGAACAAACTTAGCAGCTGTTCACATATTAAATCTAGCTGAACAAGCTCAAATTGGTATGGCCTCCGCCATGTCATTTGTGTTAATTGTTATTGTTTTATCTTGTATGGGACTACTTAAGTATATTGAGAAAAAAACAGGGGTCAGCATATAGAACACAGTTTAATTAAGGAGTGAAATAACTTGAGCGGACAAGAACAGTTTTTACAATTAAGCCACCTCTATAAGTTTTTTGATGATGTTACAGCAGTTAATGACATCTCTATTGATATTGAACAAGGTGAACTTATTTCATTTATCGGGCCTAGTGGTTGTGGTAAGACAACATTATTAAGAATGATTGGTGGCTTTCATAATCAAGATAAAGGCTCGATCACCCTTGATAACCAATCAATTGATCATTTACCTCCTGAAAACCGCCCAACAGGAATGGTATTTCAAAACTATGCTCTATTCCCACATATGTCTGTTTATAAAAATGTGGAGTATGGTCTTAAAATTGAAAAAGTACCAAAACAAGAACGTGATAGTCGTATTAAAGAAGCTTTAAAACAAGTACAATTAGAAGGCTATGAAAATAGACAGCCTAGTGAATTAAGTGGTGGGCAACAACAACGAGTAGCAATAGCCCGTTGTTTGGTACTTCAACCTAAAGTGTTACTACTTGATGAACCTTTATCTAATTTAGACGCTAACTTACGTATGATTATGCGGGAAGAAATTCGGCGGTTAAAAGATGAATTAAACTTAACGATTATTTTCGTCACTCATGATCAGGAAGAAGCATTGAGTATTTCAGATCGTGTCATCGTTTTGAAAGATGGAACCGCGCAACAACTCGATCGACCAGATAACATCTATAATGAACCAAGCAATGAATTTGTTGCCAACTTTGTCGGTCACGCTAATATTTTGGAAGGAAAGATTACAATCGAAAATGAACAATCCTATTTCGTTACCCCTTCTTTCCAATTCCGAATAGTGCATCCGAATAACATAGATCATGACCAACAATTAAAAGCAGTCATTCGTCCTGAAAAAATTAAGATCAACCCAAATGGTGACTTTGAAGGGGTCGTTAATCGAATTATATATAACGGCAATTTCACACGTTATTTCGTATTAATCAATGATACTGAGATAATTGTTGACGATTTTAATGCACATGGTTTGGGAGAGTATAAGCGTAACGATTCCATTACAATCAGTTTCCCTGAAACTCCCCATTTCATCCATAAGGAGGTATAAACACGAAATTGTTTAAAATGACTATGATCATTTTAGCTATGAGCTTATTATTTAACAGTACTCTACTCACAGCAGAAACAACTAATCAGCATTCGTATGATACGAACCTAGACATTGTTGCATATAATGCCTATTTAATGTCTAGCGCTATAGAGCCTAATTAGGGCCAAGACCAACGAGCTAACTTGATAAGTGAAGCGGATTTTATGAAGAATCAAGACATAGTGGTACTCAACGAATTGTTTAATAACAATGCTTCAGATCAATTATTAAACCAATTAAGTAACCAGTACCCTTATCAAACACCCATATTAGGTAGCACGACAAACAACTGGGATGAAACACGTGGTAGCTACTCTTATATCACACCAGAAAGTGGTGGTGTATCAGTCTTAAGTAAGTGGCCAATTGAAGAAAAGATACAGCATGTTTTTGATGATGCATGCGGACCGGAAAGCTTAAGTAATAAAGGATTTGTTTACACAAAAATTCTAAAAAATGACGACCCTTATCATGTGATTGGAACACATCTTCAATCTACTGATTCTAATTGTTCGGAGGGTGAGCCAGAAGAAGTAAGAACGGCTCAAATGCAAGAAATAAAAGACTTTATCGAATCTAAAAATATTCCTGAATCAGAAATGCTTATTATTAGTGGAGACTTAAACGTCAAGAAAAGCTCTGAAGAATACAATTCAATGATCAATCAATTAAATGTAAAAGAACCAACTTACACAGGGTTTGGTGCCACATGGGACCCAGAAAGTAATTCGATTGCTGAATATAATTATCCTGAATTAGACTCACAATTTCTAGATTATATATTCACGTCAAATAATCATGCACAACCGAACTCTTTAACTGTAGAAGCTAAAAATATTAAATCACCATTATGGTCTGTGTCTTCTTGGGGAACAACTTATGAATATAATGATTACTCTGATCATTATCCAGTCTTCGGTTCAATTCAAAATAATTAAAAGTATTAAAGTCAGCCTATTCAAATTAATAGGTTGACTTTTTTCTCTACTATAATGAAACCAA
Organism: Alkalibacillus flavidus; assembly: GCF_040545925.1. Taxonomy (NCBI): domain Bacteria; kingdom Bacillati; phylum Bacillota; class Bacilli; order Caryophanales; family Bacillaceae; genus Alkalibacillus; species Alkalibacillus flavidus. Next base: position 395 of record NZ_JBEPMX010000017.1, on the reverse strand, counting down.
TACAAAAAAAGAACACCGATTAAGTGCCCTCATAAGTTTACATATCTATATTGGATTGGAGCTTCCAAGCGGACTCGAACCGCTGACCCCTTCCTTACCATGGAAGTGCTCTACCGGCTGAGCTATGGAAGCGCATAGAAAATAAAAAAATGGCTCCAGCGGCAGGATTCGAACCTGCGACCAATCGGTTAACAGCCGATTGCTCTACCTCTGAGCTACGCTGGAATATAATGAAGTATTATTAAGCTAATTGTCATTATAACAAACATAATCTTATTTGCAACTAATAAGAAAAATGAGTTGCCCGGCGGCGTCCTACTCTCGCAGGGGAAGAACCCCAACTACCATCGGCGCTAGAGAGCTTAACTGCTGTGTTCGGCATGGGAACAGGTGTG
>NZ_JBEPMX010000016.1:0-42058 GCF_040545925.1 Alkalibacillus flavidus | reverse complement strand
CAAGAAAAATTAGGCTACCTTCCTCCAATTAAGTTTGGAGAAAAAGTAGCCTAAGAAGGTGTTTTATCTTTGTCTCATTTTACTAGGTCAGTCTATCTCGCGCTCGATCTTTTTTATTAAAATCCACTATAAGAATCGCGTTTAAATTGTCCGTTCGCTTGGTATAAATATTTTTCTGGTACTTGTTCCTCTGCTTTCGGGAACAAGTCACGCTCTTCAAAGCGAATATGGTCTTGTAACAGTTGACCTAAAGCTTGCATCTCTTCAGTCATCGCACGTGTCGAATGTCTTAACTGATGAACATAACCACGGATTTGTGCGTGTTCATATAACATCCGCTTCACCGCGTCGTGATCTACTTCTTCTCCATATGCTAAATACAACGGTATCAAGACGGTTTCTTCATCGACGAAATGTTGTTCACCGTCTGTTTCCCAAAAGTGAATCAACTGTCTGAGCATATCACGGTACCCGTACTTTTGTTGATCTGTGCCTACTTTCGTCATATCGACTGCCATCACTAGAGCATGATGATGATGGTGTGATAACGGATATAATGATTCATGTCGTTTCATCAATCAACGCCTCCTTTGACGTTACCAGAATTTATAACCTGGTGAACCTGGTGCTGGATCTTGAATGATATCCATCACCGGAATCGTATAGGCGACTAAAATGAGCACGAAAGCAATACCGACCCATACTTTCCAATTCTCAAGAATCTTAGGTAATTTCTCCTCTTCGTCAAGCGCTGTACCAATTGGGAATTCTTCTTTGCCAATTGGTTCTGTTTTCGCCAAACGAATAATGAGAACAAGGAACATAAAGATCGAGAATAATAGTAATGTACCACCGACTGCCATCGCGGTTTCGTAACTGCCCCATTGACTAGCGACCTCATGACCATTATAGTCTGTATTTTGCGTACGGCGCGGGTTTCCTAATAAACCTGAAAAGTGCATCGCTGCTGACATAATGAACATACCGATCGTCCATAAAATAATTTGGAAATTAGCTAAAGCGTTCATGCGTTTCGTCAACACACGTCCTTTGAGATGCGGAATTAACCAATACGCAATACCGAAAAACGTTAAAATAACGGTTGCCCCAATGGTAATATGGAAATGGCCTGTTACCCAAATCGTATTATGCACGACTTGGTTCATCTGGTGACTTGCATTAATAATACCACCTGCACCAGCAGGAATGAAGTACGCCATACCGATAAACGCTGATAAAAAGCGAACATCGCTCCATGGTAATCCTTTAAACCAACCAAAAATACCTTTATATCCTTTTTCACGTCCAGCAATTTCAAAACTAGCAAACATTGAAAAAGCGGTCATAAGCGATGGTAGAATTACTGCAAACGTTAAAATAACCTGTAAAAACTTCCAACTCTCACTAATACCCGGCTCTGTTAACTGGTGGTGAAAGCCGACCGGAATCGAGAACAAAATAAATAGCAAAAACGATAAACGCGCTAATGAGTCACTAAAGATCTTGCCACCAATCACTTTTGGCACAACAATGTACCATGCCATATAAGCTGGTAATAACCAGAAATAAACGAGCGGGTGGCCGAAATACCAGAACAATGTACGACTTAACGTCACATTAATTTCTTCTTGGAAGCCGAGTGACCACGGAATAAATTGAAATAAGACGGTCGCAACGACACCTAACGTCGCAATAATCCATAACACGAGTGTGGCAACAGCCATAAAAGCAAATAACGGACTCTTCTGACCTGGATTTGCTTTTCGCCAACCATTGTATTGCGAAATAATCGCGTAACTAGCAAAATACGTCCCGACAATTAATAGGGCTAATGCAATATAAAATAAAGGTGAAGCTTGTAGCGGTGCATAAAATGTATACAACACAGTCGCTTTATTCATGAGGATCATCACAACACCAAGAACTGTTCCAACTGTCATTAGAATAAAGCCGATCCACGCTGACTTACGACGATGTGACGACAACTCACCTGTCGTTCTTGAAACACCTGCATACATAAAACCGAAAATAAATAATGTCGTAAAGACTAATGCTAATAACACACCATGAGCCGTGAGTATTTGATAGTAATTTAACTTAAACGGTAATGTAATCGATTCACTTCTTACCAATGTCTGCAGTAAACCGAGCAAACCACCAATTAAAAGCGCCGTAAACGCGGCATAAAAATGATATAAACTAAGACGTGCATCTAATCGATTCACCATTTACTCCACCTCCAATTCGGCACTCATTAAGTGGTGTCCTGTACCACAATACTCATTACATAAAATCAAAAATGAACCTGCTTCATCGAATGTATACGTCGTTTCATTCACATGACCAGGTGTGGCCATCATGTTAACGGTCGTACCCGCAATTTCAAATCCATGTACGACGTCTTTCGATGTTATCTTAAAGTGAACGGTCGCCCCTTCAGGAATCGTCACTTCATTCGGTGTAAAGCCGTAAGACTGCAAAATCATAACAAGCTCATACTCATTCTCCCCGATTTGATGCAAGCCAGGATCATCAAACGGTGGGGTTTCTTCTACATTTTCAGGATCAACTTTCGTCAAACCACTAGGCGCCCCTTGGCCTGATGCGAAAGCTTGAATGCCTACTGTCGTTAAAAATGCTACTAATGTAATAAATCCAATTGCCAACCACACTTTTTCTAACTTGTGCACGTGCATAAGCTCACTCTCCCTTTAAAAGATAACTTACATAAATCCGACAAAAATCCCTACCCACATCAATGTTATTAATAATCCGACGATTAACACCGAAATAAACGTGCCATAAAGTTTCGGTTCATCATGATTCGACTGCTTTTTTCGACTCATTTCAACGCCTCCTTTTTCATTCCTACTCTTATCATACACATGCCATAATCAGAAAAATGTGATATATATCACATTTTGAGCATAAAAAAATGACAACATTGTGATAGTTATCACAACATTGCCATCGCTTTTATATCAATTTTTCATTAGCTATCATAAACGAACACTAATCTATGTCGCAAGTTTCATGCTCATATTCGATCGATTAACGCTTCATAGTCATGTACGACCACCTGTTGGCGAGTGTATGTAATAATGTTCGATTTTTTCAGTTGATTAAACGTTCGATTGACCGACTCGCGTGTTACCCCGATCATATTCGCCAGGTCCGCATTCGTAATCGGCAAACTAACCAGAATCTCACCATTGTCGTCCGTCTCACCTAATTCGTCGGTTAATTGAAGTAACATCGACACCGTTCGTTCAAACACTGTTTGAGTGCTCATTTGTTGCACCCGTGATTGCAAGTCTAAAATTTTCTTCCCCATAACCCGCATCACTTTGATCGAAATTTGTGGTTTTTGAATTAAAAGGTTTTCAAACGCTTCAATTGGAATGGCTATTAATTCAGTATCAGAAATGGTAACGGCTGTCGCAGGATATGGTGTGTCGTCGAAAAAGCCGACATGCGGAAACATATCATTCGAATGAATGAAATTAATGACTTGTTCCTGGCCGCCTTCACTCACTTTATAAATTTTAACTAAGCCCGAGACGACAAAATAAACCGCATCACGCTTATCACCCTCACGAAACACGACGTCATTCTTTTTCATCTGCTTAGGGCGCGAAATGTCGTTCACTTCGATTAATTCTTCATCTGCTAAATCGCTAAATATCGGAAACTGGCGAAAGAACGTCTTCGAACAAGCCATTGAACCTCTCCTTTAACCCTTGTACCTTATCCTATTATAACGTTGAAACGCCTTCAGTGATAACACGAAACTAAGAATTCTTTATCTGTCTCAGAAAGTTCAACCAATCACTTCGACTCGGGAGATGCCAATCATAAATCACGGACAGCATTCTTAATGCGATAATCAAAGTTAACAAGATCATGTATTCAACCATCTCATCAGCTAAGCCAACTCCGATAACTAAAGCACCTAACACCGCCCACATCGCATAAATTTCTTTATGTAAGACAAGAGGTTTGCGTCCAGCAAGCACATCACGAACCATGCCTCCGCCTGTCCCCGTTAAGACACTTCCAACTATGACAGCTGGCAATGGATAACCTGCAGCCACAGCAAAAAGCGCCCCTTGTACCGCAAACGACGACAAACCGATCGAATCAAAAAATGCGCCCCATTTAGCCCATCCGGTTAAAAACCAATGAAACGGGATAAAAAACAATAACGTGAGTGTAATAAATGCGATCAGAAATAACATACTTTGGTTCCACACTTCTGAAACGGGTAAACCTAGAACAACGTGGCGAATCAAACCTCCGCCAAACGCCGTCGTAAAGCCTAGCAAATACACACCGAACAAATCATAGCGTTCCTCTAAGGCCACGATCGCTCCACTGATAGCAAAAGCCATCGTTCCAATCACATTTAAAATATCCCACGTCATCGTTTCACCTCCCATAAACATGTTTAAGACTTATATTATTTTAACAAATATTGTCGGGTTGTGACGCGTTTACAGGGAATATTTTTGAAAAAAGAAAGAGACCGGCGATTGCCAGTCCCTGTTATCATGATTGGATTTGGTTTTGTGTTTTAGCAATACCGGAGTGCAATGTTTCATGTGACGTCGAAAATTTCACTACGTCCTCCACCGTTTTCAGGTGAAACATCTCAAACGGGATAGATTGGTCTAATTTTCCTTGAATCAACTGCTGAAGCGATTGATGATTTGCTTTCAACTGTTCTAACAGTTCGTCTTTCGTTGGCACAGTCTTACCTTCCCAATCTTGAGGGCTTGTGCCACGTGCGAATAAGTGTGGATAATGTGCTGGTAATTGGCTCGATTCACCGACAGCATTCGTCACTAAGTAATCCGTTGTCACCAACGCATGACCAATGTTCCAGCGTGGGTTGTTATTAAATCCTTGAGGAATACGGTCTAGCTCTTCTTCTGACATCGTTTCTGTTAATTGAATTAAACCGTTGCGAAAAAAATCCATATCTACAAAAATCGTTTGTTCGTTCATTCTCCATCCCCTCCTATAGATGATGTTACCAAAACGAACCCCAAACTTAAAAGCATCCCGCTCGCTATTGAGCGGAATGCTTTAGCTTTAATCCAAGATACGATTGTTCTCGTCAACATCACTTAAGGCACGGTTTTCTGGTTGATCGTAAAACGAGACATAACCATCACCACCACAAACGGTGCATGTATAGCGCCATTCTTCATCGTCCATTAATAAACCTGCGCCATCACACGCTTTACAACGTGACTGTTGTGAACCCATTTAGACACCACTTTCTTGTTTGTTTTTAACCCAGTTAATAATGCCTCCTGCTAGTATTATGTCCAAATGGCGATCAGTTAAACTGTGTTTCACGCGAACTTTTTTGTCTTTTCCTTTAATTCCGACTTCGAATTCATATGACTCTTGAATCTTCTGACGGACATCGCTGAATTCTAATACGTCATCTTGTTCGATCTTGTCGTATTCACTTTCATCCGCAAATGTTAACGGTAAGATACCGAAGTTAATGAGGTTCTGTAAGTGAATACGTGCGAAATCTTTCGTGATCACCGCTTTCATACCTAAATAACGTGGCGCTAAGGCTGCGTGCTCACGACTGGAACCTTGCCCGTAGTTATAACCACCGACAACCGCATGGCCCCCATCATTTCGAAGATTCATCGCACGCTCATAATATTCATCATCGACAATTTCAAACGTGAACGCACTAATCTTCGGTAAATTACTGCGGTATGGTAGAACGCGTGAACCACCCGCTAAAATTTCATCCGTCGAAATATTGTCACCCATTTTCAGTAATACAGGTACTTCAAAATTATCCTGTAACGGCTCCATACTCGGAATCGAACTAATATTAGGGCCTTTATCAAGTTCAACCGTTAAACCTTCAGCTGGAGCTGACGGCTCTTCTAGCATATGCTTTTCTTTTTGGAAATCGACTTTAGTCGGTTCCTTAATTTTTGGATAACTCATATCTAATGTGCGCGGGTCCGTGATTTTACCTGTTAGTGCGGATGCTGCCGCTGTTTCCGGACTACACAAGAACACACTGTCTTCCTTCGTACCAGAACGACCCGGGAAGTTACGCGGCGTTGTTCTTAAACTGTTACGACCGGATGCAGGGGCTTGCCCCATACCGATACAACCGTTACAACCCGCTTGGTGCAGTCGTCCTCCTGCTTGTAGCAAGCTTGCGATATGACCATCTTCGACCAGTTGCGTCAGAATTTGGCGCGATGACGGGTTAATATCTAACGATAAGCCTTGAGCTATATGTTTATTTTTCACAATTTCTGCTACAATCGCAAAGTCGCGATAACCTGGGTTAGCGGATGAGCCAATATATGATTGATAAATCGGTTCACCTGCTACTTCGCTAACTGGTACAACTTTACCTGGACTGGATGGCTTCGCAATAAGCGGTTCCAGTGCAGATAAATCGATTTCTTCATCAATATCGTATTTAGCACCTCGATCAGCCGTTAACTCTTCAAATTCATCCTCACGACCTTGCACTTTCATGAAATGCTTCACTTCTTTATCAGCTGGGAACACTGTACCTGTTGCACCAAGTTCAGCCCCCATATTCGCAATGACGTGACGGTCCATCGCTGATAATTCTTTAACACCTGGACCATAATATTCGATAACTTTGCCAACGCCACCTTTAACATCGTGACGGCGCAATAGTTCTAAAATAACATCCTTTGCACTGACCCAGTCAGGCAACTTACCAGTCAATTTAATGCCCCAAACCTCAGGCATTTTGATGTAATATGGTTCTCCAGCGATTGCTAAAGCAACATCAATACCACCTGCTCCCATCGCAAGCATACCCATACTACCATTAGCACACGTATGACTGTCTGAACCGAGCAGTGTCTTACCTGGTTTAGCTAGCTTTTGCATATGAACAGGGTGACTTACCCCATTACCTGGTCGACTATAGTAAATACCAAAACGATTGGCTGCACTACGTAAAAACATATGGTCGTCCGGGTTACGGTAGTCGTCTTGAATTAAGTTATGGTCCACATACTGAGCAGACACTTCTGTTTTAGCTTGATCAATCCCCATCGCTTCCAGTTCCAACATAACCATCGTACCTGTTGCGTCTTGTGTTAATGTTTGATCAATCTTTAACCCAATCTCTTCACCAGGTGTCATTTCACCCGAGACTAAGTGTTCTGAAATCAATTTCTGTGTTACATTCATTTTCATTCCAACATAACTCCCTTCTTATTATATCCGGACTTCCTATACTTATTGTTCAATGTACCCGACTTCACTATTTCTTAAACCTGTCACAACCGATTAAACGAACACTATTAGAGTGCTCACAACTTAAAAAATCATAATTTTTTTACGAAAAATAATTGCATCCGAATTATAACCATGATATATTTTTCATAATTTACTTAATACTTTAATAATAAAAAGCGTTTAAGTAGACAAGCTAAAAAGCGCTAAAAGGAGAGATTTGATGCAAACCGTTAAACCGAAAACTGTCCCAAAACATTTACGACAATATACTGTTAATCAAAACTATGAAAACTATACACCGATTAATCATGCCGTTTGGCGTTATATTATGCGACAAAATCACAATTTATTGAAAGACCGAGCACACGAGGCTTATACTGATGGACTTAAAGCATCGGCTATTTCGATTGATCATATCCCGAATGTCGATGAAATGAACGAAAGCCTTGCCCCATTTGGTTGGGGCGCTGCCACGATTGACGGCTTCATTCCTGGAGTGGCGTTCTTTGAATTTCAAGCGCAGGGAATTTTACCCGTCGTGGATGAAATTCGCCAGTTAGACAATATTTTATATACACCAGCACCTGACATTGTGCATGAAGCTGCTGGGCACGCGCCGATCTTAGCCGACCCTGAGTATTCAGCATTCGTCAAACGATTTGGCGAAATTGGCATGAAAGCATTAGCAACCAAGGAAGAGCACGACCATTTTGAAGCGGTTCGTCACTACTCGAATTTGCTCGAAAAAGGAAATGCGACAGAAGAAGAAATTGCAGCAGCTAAACAACAAGTCGACGAATGTGAGGCGAAAATCACGGAATTATCAGAAGCACAAATTGTCGGACGATTCTTTTGGTGGACCGTAGAATTCGGATTAATCGGTTCACTCGACGACCCGAAAATTTATGGCGCTGGCCTACTATCCTCAGTCGGTGAAGGAGCTAATGCGTTAAGCGACGACGTTGAGAAGATTCCATTTGATAAAGACAAAGTGATCGAAACGGATTTCGACATTACGAAACCACAACCACATCTATTTGTTTGTAAAAGTTTCCAACAATTATTAGATGCAGCCGAAGAACTCGCCGAGTCGATGGCATTCATGCAAGGTGGTACGGAAAGCTTAGATAAAGCCGTCAAATCTGGCCATACTGCCACTGCCGTCTTATCATCTGGCTTACAGATTACCGGCACGATATCTGAGTTACTAAAAGACGACAACGAAGAAGCAATATTAATCAAAACGGATGGCGAAACAGCTTTAGCGTTTGAGGGTGAGCAATTACAAGGACACGGAACAGAGCGACATCAACACGGATTTCAAGCTCCAATCGGTCACGTCACCAATATCGACAAACCGATTGAGGACATGACAGACAATGAGTTATCAAACCATCAACTAGAAATCGGTGAATGCTTGTCTCTCACATACGACAACGGGTTACAGGTTAACGGAGAGATTACAGCCATTGAAAAACGAAACGAAAAAGTTATTTTAATCACATTAACGAATGGAAGCGTCAGTCGCGGGCAGGATCCACTGATTACCTTTAAGGAAGAGCCGTTTGATTTAGCTATCGGAACTTCTGTCAGTTCTGTTTTTGCCGGCGCAGCTGACGGCGAAAACTTCCATACCGTTATCGAACAGGATGATGAACGAGAATTAGAGTCAGCTGACGACCCTTTAAATGACGTTTATGCCCGTATTCGTAACATCCGCGAGCATGGACCGTCAGTTGAAGCGATTGCTGATAGTCATTCTGAGCTAAATGAGAATCATACGAATGATTGGTTATCTCGTCTCGAATTATTTGAAATGCTTCATGAGATCGCGCCAGATGCACCACTTACTGCTACGATTTTAGAGGAATTACGCCAATTACAAACCCTTAGCGACGATTATCATACGTTAATCGAACGCGGCTTATCAATTTTAGATTAAAAATAAAGCGCGATCACCTAGTTTTTAGGTACTCGCGCTTCTTTTTATGAATACGATAACGCCTCAGCTACAGCACGTTCGACATGGATAAGTGACGTATCAAATACTGGGACAGACACATCCTTCGCTTGTATCAACAACCCGATTTCCGTACAACCAAAAATGACTCCTTCTGCACCACTATTTAGAAGCCGATCTACGACATCCAGGTAGTACTGCTTTGACTCTTGACGAAACTCACCTAATACTAACTCATTAAAAATAATGTGATTAATCTGTTCTTGTTCATTCGGATCAGGCACCATCACATCCACACCGTGTTCCTGCACACGACCTTTATAAAAATCTTGCTCCATTGTATACTTCGTTCCTAATAACGCAACCCGATTTAACCCCTGTTGTCTAATCGCTTCAGCCGTCGCATCCGCAATACGAATCACAGGAAGCTTTGTTGCCTCTTCAATCGGGCTGATGACTTTATGCATCGTGTTCGTTGCGAGGACGATCATGTCAGCACCTGCAAGTTCTAATTTTTTAGCAACGTCGGCTAATTCGGCACCTGCTTTGTCCCACTCACCTTTAGACTGATATGCTTCAATCTCTGCAAAGTCAACACTAAATACAATACATTTGGCCGAGTGAAGTCCACCTAATCTTTCTTTCACAAGACGATTAATCTGTTGGTAATACGTGACTGTCGACTCCCAACTCATACCACCAATAATCCCAATCGTTTTCATATATTCCCCGCCTTTCAACACCATTCGGCAATTATTTCCCCGGAAATAATTGCGAGTTTTACAAATGATGACTAAGATCAATAACCGTTAGAATTATCTTAATTATTCATGAATTCAACAGTTACTTCAAGTTTTTAATTTAAGATTGAAAAACATTTCATAAGAATGGTATGATTTGTAGGCGATTGTCAACAGGCAATCGCAAAATACAGCAGTTAGCCAAAACCTGCTATAAAAAAATTAAGGAGATGACAACATTGAACGAATTATTATTTTTTGTAACATTAGCGATTAATTTTATTGGGATTTTAACCTTTTACAAATTATTCGGTAAAACAGGGCTTTTCGCCTGGATTGCGTTTGCAACGATCGTCGCAAACATTGAAGTGGTCAAAAGCGTGAACATTTTCGGCTTAGAAGCGACGCTCGGAAATGTCGTATACGCAACCATCTTTTTAGCGACCGATTTAATAAACGAAAAATACGGTAAAGAAGAAGCAAGAAAAAGCGTATTCGTCGGCTTGGCGTCGATGGCCTTTTTCGTCATCATGATCCAAATCGACTTACATTATGTACCAAACTCACAAGACTTCGCACAAGAACCGATGGAAACACTATTCAGCATCACACCACGCGTCATGATCGGAAGTTTCGTCGCTTACTTCGTCTCACAATTAATTGACGTTTACGTATTTGATGCCATCAGACAAAAAACAGAAGGTAAATTTTTATTTATCCGTAACAATATAAGTACAGCAACAAGCCAACTCATCGACAGTTTCATTTTTACATTCATCGCATTTTTAGGTGTATTCGAATTCAGCACTGTCGTAATGATCGGTATTACCACTTATTTGTTAAAATTACTCGTATCCATTCTAGACACGCCAATCATTTACCTGGCACGAAAAATGAATGGACCCGTGAAAGAATAACGATTTAAACCATCGTCAAAAGTTGGCGATGGTTTTATTTGTTTAAAAACGAACGTACATAACCCGAAAACACCCAGCACATACTAACCCTGTATCAATCAGAAAGGGTGAAAACGATGGGAAAAGATGAACACAACGGCAAAAGCAAGAAACCACTCGGCCAAACACCGAAACACCAACAAGTCCAAGCCAAAGATGTAGAGTTCGCAGAAGAAATCGCTGACAGTGCCGATTTCGAAGCGCAACGACGCGCAGCCGAAGCCGAGGAACGCACACGACAGGAAAAACATAATAAACGACGATCGTTATAAAGGAATCCCCCAAACCGCTTTGTGTGAGTGGTTTGGGGGATGAATTATTTAAAATGAAATAAGCCATACATAACTAAAATCACAGAGTGCTAAAACCTGCTCCTAAATTTTCTTTTTGTCTTTTTAGTCACATTCATAACTAAAATCACAGAGTGCTAAAACCACGGTATTCATTGACGTATGTCGTGTACAGTCACATTCATAACTAAAATCACAGAGTGCTAAAACTGTCAAATTGCGGTTTTTACTCCAATAACGGTCACATTCATAACTAAAATCACAGAGTGCTAAAACTTCATCTTTGTAACCTGCAGCACACAAACCGTCACATTCATAACTAAAATCACAGAGTGCTAAAACGCGTCGCATTGTGTAAACGGAATTAACCGTGTCACATTCATAACTAAAATCACAGAGTGCTAAAACTTGAGTAATTTTTTATTTATTTACCTTATAGTCACATTCATAACTAAAATCACAGAGTGCTAAAACACGGAAAACTGTTATGAGTAAAATGGTATGGTCACATTCATAACTAAAATCACAGAGTGCTAAAACGGCTCGTCAAAATCTGGAAAAATAAAGTCAGTCACATTCATAACTAAAATCACAGAGTGCTAAAACTAAATAATTAATTTTGCCAGAAGAGTTTGAGTCACATTCATAACTAAAATCACAGAGTGCTAAAACCGCACATCGCACTAACGATTAGGTTTGCTAGTCACATTCATAACTAAAATCACAGAGTGCTAAAACCAACCTATGCGGTTAACTGTTACCGGGACAGTCACATTCATAACTAAAATCACAGAGTGCTAAAACAATTAGCAAAGTCTTCTTCGATTTCGATTGGTCACATTCATAACTAAAATCACAGAGTGCTAAAACAAGCCCAACGCATCGCCGACGAATTTGTCGGTCACATTCATAACTAAAATCACAGAGTGCTAAAACTACAACAAACGTCCAGTCGAGCGCTGTTTTGTCACATTCATAACTAAAATCACAGAGTGCTAAAACGCATATTGCATAATTTTAGACCATTCTCAAGTCACATTCATAACTAAAATCACAGAGTGCTAAAACCTTGGTATTGTAGTCTTTGTTAGTGTGGTTGTCACATTCATAACTAAAATCACAGAGTGCTAAAACGACGAACTGAACGAGGTTGACCGTCGTTAAGTCACATTCATAACTAAAATCACAGAGTGCTAAAACAAGCTACAAATCGATACAGCGCGATGTTGAGTCACATTCATAACTAAAATCACAGAGTGCTAAAACCAGCAACGATGCGGGCACGTCTCGGGTTTGGTCACATTCATAACTAAAATCACAGAGTGCTAAAACTGCCAGGTGTGATCAAACGCTCAATTGCGTGTCACATTCATAACTAAAATCACAGAGTGCTAAAACTTGTCTAATCGGTCGGGTGTTAAAACAGGAGTCACATTCATAACTAAAATCACAGAGTGCTAAAACAATTATGTTTTGGGGCGTACCTAAAAAAGGTCACATTCATAACTAAAATCACAGAGTGCTAAAACCATCATTCCGTTATTGACGTTATAAAACGCGTCACATTCATAACTAAAATCACAGAGTGCTAAAACATTAAAAGAGGTCAATATCTGAGATCGTACGTCACATTCATAACTAAAATCACAGAGTGCTAAAACTGTGTGAGTTTCGTTTTTATAAGTGAGATAGTCACATTCATAACTAAAATCACAGAGTGCTAAAACCTCTAATGAAAATATATCACACTTTTTCATACATCTCCATAACGTACTTATAGACTGGCACATCAATGTTTTCTGCTTTTAAATCTAATTGAAATGGAAAATCCATTTTCATAAACATATAGACAAGGACATACAAAGTAGATGAATCAAACACTATGATGTCTGCCTCACGGTAGTTAGAAATTAAAGGGTTTAATTCAAACATATTTATATGCTGGGTCATAATAGATCCAACGCATTCCCTCAATTCCTCTTCGTGATAATCTAACGGGCTATGCCATTCTAATTCTTCGATTAAATCATTTGTGAAAATTTGTTTATCATAAATATAGTAATTTTGGTAATCAATATGGTTAGTTAGAAATATCATTGATTTGGTGACGACGAAAACGGGTATATCTTCGCCAATAGTGTGCAACAATTCCTTCATCACTTTTTGTTCATAAGGACTTAAGTACAGCTCCGGATACATATAGAAAATCATTTTCTTACCTGTTACTGATTTTTTCAAGTATTGTTTAAGGATAGGTAAGATCACTTTAGCTTGGTTTAAAAAATCATTTGTTTCGTCATCATGTCGCTCCATTAAACCTGTGTTAAATTCAATCATTTTTAAATAAGCATCGACCGAAAAATACTTCAATGAAATCGGGTGTTCTGGCAGTGCATTCTCAGCTAAATCTTCCATTAACGTATTGATCGTTTGAATATAACCATCCGTTTCAACATGATTGAGTAAAGAATGTTTCATCTGTTGCTTCAACAACGATTTAGATCCAATTTTCGCCTCTTCTATAATCATTTCATTTGATAACTGAAATGCTTGCATATATTGACTCTCAACATCAGTGAAATCGTTTTGAATATCTTTTATGGTCATTACATCCTTCACCTTTGACTTAGGCTGAAAATAATTGACGACAGAATCAATTAAATGACTTTCACTCGTTGTATAATTCACAAACAAAGAACTATACGTTCCAATATTTAATTGATATGACTGTTCTTCAAAGTTAACTAACCATTTTTCCTGCATAAAATCCCACCTAGAATTCTATCGTTCGGTTATCACTTAAAATTTCGATATTCCTGTCTTCTTCACCGACTAATATTTTCATGCCTTCAAACTGTTTTTCCGTGATGATCATAGCCCGAACATGACCTTCTTTCGGCAAAAAATTATTGACTTGATTGATGGTTCCTTGAGCCGCTTCTTTATTAATACACGATTTAATATATATTGAATACTGCATCATCAAAAAACCATTGCGAATTAAATTCTTACGAAACTTTGTATACGTTCTAATTTGTGCTTTTGTTTCGACTGGCAAATCAAACATGATCAATACTCTCACGAATCTAAGACTCATGAAAATTCATTTTATTGACATCAGGCATTTTTAATTTTCCAGATTCACCAGTTTCAAAAGCATCAAAAAGTGAACTTACAAAAAGCTCAATTGAACGTATAATAGTGTGCTGTTTCTTGTCTGTTTGCACTTTTGCATGTAATAAATTTATTAATTGAATTCGGTAATCTTTCGTGAGGTAACCTTCTGGAGGATGTTTAATGACGTAATGATCTACGATTGGTCTAAATGGTTCTATGATATCAGAAGCTAAATTGTGGGGATTTCTCTCTCCGATGTGATGAATACCGAGACCTGGAATTAACCCTTTTGCCACAATGGTCCGTGCTATAGCAGAGTGAATAATAGTATAGCCATAATTCAAAGCGGCGTTTTCGATATAATCATCACTGTCACGCGTATAATTCTCATCAAAGAAACTATTAAAATATATACGTGCAGCTTGTCCTTCAATATTATGCTCATCACCTGGTACTAGAGAAAGTTGTAGACTGTCCATCTTTTCTATACGATGTGGTTCAACTAAATGTTTACGCATAATAACTTTCTGGTTTTCTATTTTTCGGTTAATAATCCCAGACCATATCACATCCTTTGTCTCGTCCGACCAGTTAAGCTGTTTCATCATTTGTTTATACTGACCAAAATGTCCGGATACTGGTTGTATCAAACATTCTGGCAAGTATTGTTGATTACATAGTAGTACCAGTATATTGTGTTTTGATAATTCAACCATTAGACGCGAAGATAATTTACATGACAAATCTTCAATCACTAAAGCAAAAATGTCATTCAAGGGGACCACTACATCTAAGTCCCCTTGATATACTCTTAAATTATCCAAGTGCAATGACAATTGATCAACTTGGCTTACGTGCACAACTCGCCAACCCATGAAACCATCCTAACCTTTTGGATATTCAAATTTAAGTTTTTCTTGGTTGACATATTCATTACCTAGAACGTCTGTTGTGATTTTATAAAAACTTTCTGTCTTCCCTCCAATCGTCTTTTTAATTCTATTATTCTTTATCCCTTCACGTTCACAATAATCCTTAAAATCATTGATCACGTTATTAAATTCAACAACATTAGCGTTATCATTATTAACTCCTATAAACCTGAATTTCTCTCCATTCAAGGAACAAATATCATTCGTATATAAACTAAATAAAAAGCCTTCTTCAGAGCTTATATTTTTCTCAGCCAATTTCTCACCATAATATGCCCGTGAGATTTTATAACTGTCACCAACATCTTTCAAGTCATTATAACGAACGGTCACGAATTTATATTTTCCATCATCCCAATAAACATCCATTCGAAACGGTTTAATAGATTGATTGACTACTTTTTTACCTTTAGGGTTAAATTTATGTGAAACATCCTTATGCGTTTTCAACTTATCCCCATAAAACTTAACACTTTTGATTGGCGGTCCGTTCCCTTTTTTACTATACTTATGAACGTAGTCACCAGTTTCTTCATAGTACTTGTGTAACGGGTTCTTCGCTTCACTATATTGTTCAACGATTTGAAGCAAATTGTTAAATGTTTGAGGATCATGATGATACATTAATAGCTTCTCAGGTTTTTTCTTCATCTTATCAACAAGTTTAGTTTGATCTTTATCATATAAATTGCCGATTTTTTCAACTACGTACTCATCTCCGTCATGTTCACGCGTTGAATATAATGTATCGTTCATCAGTTGACGATTCGGCTTCATGTCAACTTTATGGGAATACTTGTAACGGCCGTAATCTTTAATAGCTTTCACTTTGTTCATCCGATTATTGAATGATTCTAAAAAGTCACTATCATCAATAACTTCGCCAGTTTCCGCATCAGCTACTTTAGTCTCGGTCATCACGACATTTTGTTTCTTCAACTCTTTATTATGGTCAAATAAATAACCAGCCATTGCGACAATCAGTGCATCTTCAGCATGGTGTTTGAAATCCGCTCCGCGGTCTTTTGGAAAACGCCACTGCTTTCTTAAGAAATCTGTAAATCCACCGTTAATTGATTTCACATGAACGGTACGATTATTTTCTTTAAAAAATGAAGTTAATAAGGTTAATAATTCACGCGTTGCGTACCGTGTATCGACTAAATTCCGATTAATAAATTCTTTCTGTAGGTCAAACTTGTTAATATCACGCTCTTCTAATAGATACTCTTTCTTCTTCCTTGGCATCTTTTGCGGGTTCTTAGCCATCTGTAAAATATGCGTTTTGAATTTATCATAACTAATTGCACCATTTCCAGATTTCAAATATTGATGTGGTGTTTGATTACCTTTCTTTTGGTTTTCATCTGCTTTGACGAGTACTTTATTATTCTGTGAATCGTCAAACGAGACAGACCTAGGAATAATATGGTCTATTTCGTATTTTTCATGATGATCTAACAAATCGTCGACTGGAATCGGCTCTAGTGAGTACATGCATAATCCATCTTGTAGATGCCACAATCTCAACTTATTGAAAATACCTTTCTTCTTCTCACGTCCTGCTGTCGCTAATTTTTCTTCGACTTGTTTATTAATTTCTCGGTGATTCTTTTGTAAGTTTTTATAAAAGTTTTTCCGATCTTCACTTGAAGATTCTCGTGCTAACTCAACGACAATTTCTTTCGGTTCACCATACTGTTTCATCACTTCATTTACGATTCGAATAGATTGTTTAAATGATCGTTTCACCACGGGGGACAAAATCCAATCATCGATGTGGTTATAAGGCAAGTACTTGCGTCCGGTTAAATCGATCTCTTTCGGTTGTAAACCGTATTTCGAAAACAGCTGCATTTGATTATCATTTGTTGCCCATAGATCAGGCAATATTTGATGAATGACTTTCAAGCTAAGTGAATGGGTACCTGTATAATTTAACTGACTTAATTCCTCTAACTCATAGTCTTTTAATGGTAAGTCTAGTTTTTCTAATTCGTGTTTAACATCACTCGGTGTTTGATAAATCGTTGCTACCTCAGCTATTTCATCAAGGACTTGAGGGTCTTCTATAACATCAACTTTATCAGTGACATTTTTGACCTCATGATAAATCGTAAGTGGCGTAAACAATGGTTTTTGTTTCGAGTTAACACGATAACCGCGAATGTCATGTTCATCAACCTCTATTTTTTTCGCAATTTGTTTTAATGAAGGGTTTTTGTATTTTTTATAAACATGATTAATTATGGACTCTTTTTCTTCTTGTGTCAGACGATCATTCTCAGAACGTGAAATCGTTAAATTATTCAACTCATTCAAAGCATTAAACAATTGAGCTGAATAAGATTCCTTCACCGCTCTAAGTTCTTCCGGATAATAACTACAGCGTCCCATCATTTGTTCATACCACTTATGAACGTCTTCATCCCAGCCGTATTGACTTCCTTCACCTGGACCTTCCCAATACTCGCGACGATTTTTTAATAGATCTATATACTGTTCAATGAATCGCTCATCAATTTCCTTATGATGATTCGTTTGTGTTTCTAGTAATTTTCGTGCTTCTTTTACATAATCATCTGTTTTAAACCGATTGTCATGACCACGGACCTCGCCGTATTGTTCCAATCGCTCTAATTGCAATTCGCATACATAGCGATCCTTTAACGCTTGAGCATTTTTACTTAATTGTTCTTTCGTTGATTGTTCATTTCCACTTCCGCTGTCATCTTCAACTGCTTCAACATTATGTATTCCTCTTCGCTTGCCTAAATGAATTAATGCAATAGCTAATTCATTTTTAGTTAAAGCATGATTTAAGCCTTTTACTCTGACATGATAAGGTGTCTCAATCATGTTATAATCCAAATCTTTTGGAGATTCGACCATATGATAAGACTGTAATAACTGCTTAATTCGTTCTAGTCGGTGACGTCGTCTTCTTAACAATCGACGTGCTCCTCTAAACCCCCGTCTACCTTCATTGTTGTTAACATCCGCTTCAGGAAATAACCGAACACCGGCATCGATAATGTTTTGGTCCTCGTCAATCAACCCCCAGCCAACAGAAGCAATCCCTATATCTAGCCCCAGTGTATACTGACCATCATACGGTTTCATGCCAATTCCTCCCTAAAATATGTATAAATCTAATTATAACTGAATATTCAGTGATTTTCCAGTAAAATAACGAAATATGGAAGAATTAGTCGCTGATTTCTCTAACCTTTAATACAAAAATAAAAGAGCCTGTCAAAAGACAGACTCTTTGGACCCGAAATGGGTCAGCTCCGGTACAGAGACCTTATTTTAGCAGGTTCTGTGACCTTAATTATGAATGTACATTTACTATAAAATATTTCAAATTATTTGTCAACTATTTTTTATTTCCTCCGACTCACCCGCGTCGTTAGCAACAACGATAACCACAGCCCGACACCGATCGCGAAAAATACCGAGAAGGAGGCGAATGCGACGAACAGTTCACCTGTTGCCATGCCTGAAGTTACAGCTGTGAAAACGGCAAATAACATAAAGCCTACGGTTACGGCATACAAGGCAGCGCGAATTCGATTCATCGCGTATAAGTTGGTCGTTTCGCGACTTAATAAACCGTATGTCAGAAAAACGCCGCCGATCACGATGAAGATGCCTGTTCCCGGCACTGCGACAGGATCGACTTCCATGAACATCATGCCGACTGTCATAAACAACCCAAACACAATTAACATACCACTGAGTACAAGAGAGACCGTCGATATGCGATTTGTCATCGACGTGTAGGCAGAAAGTCTTGCTGGATCTTCCCCGTGTTCGCGCATATCCTCGACGAGACCGCTCATGTCCCCCATTGATGCTTTTGCTTCTTGTAATGCTTCTTCTTCAGACATTCCTTGTTTTTTATAATCTGAAATTCGTGCGTGCATATTGGTGATGAGCTCTTGTTTTAAATCAAACAGTTGTTGGCTATCGCCGACGTCTTTAAACAAGTCGTCAATGTAGCGTTGTACGTTTTGATTAAGATTCATTGTCGTCTCCTCCCATAATTAATTGATCTAAGACACCTTTCGCAAATATCCAATCGTTGCGATGTTGTTCATAGGCATCGAGGCCGGATTGGGTGATGCGATAATATTTTCGTCGACCTCCTTGCGTTTCGTCGCCCCAATACGATTCAATGAGCCCGTCTTTTTGCAGCCTACGAAACGCGGTATAAAGGGTCGCTTCTTTCAATTCGTACTGGTTGTCACTTAAGGCGATGATCTGTTTGTAAATGTCGTAACCATAACTATCGCCTTGTCTCAATATGTTTAAAATAATCGTTGATGTATGTCCACGGATTAAGTCCGTTGAAATATGCGATGCCATATAACCTCACCTCCACAAATACAATGTACACCATATTACTTTGTCTGTCAAAGTAATATCTCTGAAATAAATTAAAAAGTGCAGGAATCATTGAGAAATTTGCGAGAATCCTTATGGAAAGTGCAAGAATCATTGAAAAAACTGCAGGAATCCCTTCACAAACTGCAAGAATCATTGAGAAAACTGCAGGAATCCCTTCACAAACTACACGAATCATTCCGAAAACTGCAGGAATCCCCTCACGAATTGCACGAATCACACTCACACAAACGTAAAAATCCCCCTTAGCACAACGCCAAGAGGGATGTCATTCATTTATTAAAATGTGTAATTTAAACTAATCATTTTCCGGTTCACCATTTCGTGAATGGCGTATTTCACGCCTTCGTAACCGTACCCTGACTGTTTGCGCCCACCATAAGGCATGTGGTCAAATCGTAATGTTGGGACGTCATTGACTAATACTTGGCCGACATTGATTCGGTGTGACATATCGATCGCTTGCTTCATGTCATTCGAAAATAGGCCAGCACTTAATCCGTATTGACTGTCATTAATCGCGTGTAACGCTTCATCACTTGATTGAACGCGATTAATGATGACGACGGGACCGAATGCTTCCTCTTTTGAAATTTTAGCGTCTGCTGGGACGTCGGTTAAGACAGTTGGTTCAATGCCTTGTTCTTGTTTTTGCCCGCCTGTCACGATATTAGCGCCGAGTTGTTTTGCTTCGTTGATCCATTCCATTAATCCTTCTTGTGATTGTTCGTCGATTAAGTTGGACAAGTCTGTATTGTTATCGAGTGGATCGCCGAATGTAAGCTTCTCCGTTTCTTGGACGAACTGGTCTAGAAATGAATCGAAAATGTCGTCGTGTACGTATACGCGCTGTGTACTAATGCAGACTTGTCCGTTATAGGAAAACGCTCCATTAACTGTTTTACTTACGACGTCATCTAGGCGGTCGTGCATGCTTTTATCGACGTACAACGCTGAGTTATTACCGAGTTCCAGGGTGACTTTTTTCAGCCCGGCTTGAGATTTAATGTCACGTCCGACACGCGGGCTACCTGTGAATGTTATTTTCTTCACGTCATCACTGTTAAGCAGTACCTCACCTAAATTTTTGCCGTCGCCAGGGATGACTTGATAAGCGTCGCTTGGAAGGCCCGCTTCAACGAGTGCTTCTCGTAACAAAATCGCTGATAACGGCGTTTTCTCAGCTGGTTTAACGATCATTGTATTGCCTGATGCAATGGCTGGTCCGACTTTATGCACGACTAAATTTAATGGAAAATTAAACGGTGTAATCGCGCCAATCACACCTATCGGCTCATATATGGTATACGCATCGCGTCCGGCTCCATTAGGCGCTGCGTCCATCGGAATCGATTCGCCTTCTAATTTACGTGCCTCAACGGAAGCAAACTTTAACGTCTGAACGGTACGATCGACTTCCCCTAACGCATATTTGATCGGTTTACCCGCTTCTTGCGCAATCGTTTCAGCTACCATTTGTTTTTGGTCGGCAATAATGTCGCTCGCACGGTTTAAAATATCGGATCGTTCATGCGCAGGCATTGAGCGGACTGTTTCAAATGCATCACTCGCAAGGTTGACCGCTTTTAACATTTGCCCCTGACTGCATTCTGGAACTCTTACAATTTCTTCTTTCGTATGAGGGTTCATTAACGCATACGTTTCGGTTGCGTTTTTCGTTAATTCATCAAGATAGGGTTGATACTGCAACATCATATCACCTTCCATAGTTTATTACGTCTCCCTTTACTATTCCACAAAATTTCATAAACGTAACACCCTTTAAGCAAATCCATCCCATTCAGCAAAAAATTGTTGCAAATATTGCTCCATAAATTGGTGACGTTCGCAGGCGATCCGATAACCTTCTTCCGTATTCATCTTATCTTTCAATGTTAATAATTTTTCATAAAAATGATTGATGGCAGAACTGTCGCCACGACGATATTGGTCTGGTGTCATGGATTCGCGCGGGAATAAATTCGGATCATGAATGGGACTTCCTTTTGACCCTGAATAAGTAAAACAACGTGCAATCCCGACTGCCCCAATCGCATCGAGCCGGTCAGCATCTTGAACGACCTCCGCTTCAAGACTCGGTAAGGCCTCAAAACCGTGTTTAAACGAAATGGTATCGATAATAGCGAGAATCTGATCTATGTGATATTGCGACACACCTTGATTCTCGAGCCACGATTCAAGATTCGCCCGTTCAAGATCAGGGTCAACCACAACTTTATCATCTATGACATCATGTAGAAGGGCTCCCATCGTCACAACCCACGCATCAACTGTTTCCGTTTTCGAGATGTGTTGAGCATTGTGAACAACGCGTACAATATGCCACCAGTCATGACCCGATCCTTCTGATTCAAGTTTTTCTTTCACCATCTGTTCCGTTCGTCTAATTATCTCTTTTTCATCTTCCATGACTGTGATGCCACCTTTTTTCATAAACTCTCGACAAATTCCGTCACCTTTCACCGTTTACAAATCCTAATCCTTTTATTATGATGTAAGTATAACAAAACTGCATACGTGATGAACATGCACTAGGGGAGCTACGTCGTGTGGCTGAGAAGGAATGTCCTGACCCTCAAGACCCGAACTAGATAATACTAGCGTGGGGAAGTGCAGTGAGGCTTGAACAACTGTAAGCACGACCACACTAAGGCTGAACTGCATTCCCACGGGATGCAGTTTTTTTGTTATGACACTACATTTTAAGGAGGCGATTCGTCATGACGAATCAACAGTGTGGAACTAGTCGCATCGCAGGTGTTCAGTTTACACTCTTTCCGATGAGCGACAACTTTGTGGACATTATTTTGTCTGCATTAGATGAGGTCGACCATTCGAGTGTGTGGAAGGAAACAGATGATGTCACAACGTGTATGAGAGGTAAAATCGTGCATATTTTTGATATCACGAAAGCGATCTTCTTACACGCTGCTAAAACAGGTGAACACGTCGCGATGAGTGGTACCTTTTCAGTCGGTTGCCCAGGTGATAACGAAGCGGACGTGTATATGGCAGAAAGTGACGAGCCGGTCAACGCGCCTAACTTAAGTGCCAACGAACAACAAGCTGGGTGTAAATTTGCCATTCACCCTCTTGGTCGCGACGATTATATGGACAAAATTTACGAACAAATCGACTTATCAAAAGCGCGCGGCGTTGATGTCAGTCCGTCCCATTATATGACGCGTTTAGACGGCGATGTTGCATCGATCTTTGATGCTATGGAAGAAGCTTTCGAAGCTGTGCAGCAAGAGGTATCGCATACGACAATGACCTTTACGATTTCGGCGAATAGCCCGTCTAATCGATAGGAGGATAACCATGACAAAACAATGGAAGTTAAAAGAAATTGTCTTAATGTCCATTTTGGGTGTGGCATTTGCGGTTATTTATTTATTAGCGTTCGGTTTAGGTCAGGGACTCGTCGGGTTGTTAACACCTTTTGGGATCGGGCCATTAGGATATGAGTTTATTTATGGCATTTGGTTTATCGTGTCAATCATCGCAGCCTATATTATCCGTAAGCCTGGTGCTGCATTCACGTCGGAGTTAATCGCTGGTACTGTTGAAGTCTTGATCGGCAGTCCGGCTGGCCCTCAATTAATCATGAGCGCTGCTGTCCAAGGCTTAGGTGCAGAAACGGCTTTTGCCCTTACAAAATGGCAAGATTATCGTACTCGCATCTTAGTGTTAGCTGGTGTTATGACAGCCATCTTTAGTTTTGCGTGGCATTTTTACTCTGCCGGATTTTATGCCTACGAATACTGGTTAGTTGCTATTATGTTAGTCACAAGAATCATCAGTAGCATTCTAATCACAGGGCTTCTCGGTAAATGGCTAAGTGATCAATTAGCTAAAACAGGTGTACTAAGAGGGTACGCGCTTGGAAAAGAACATCGACAAAAAGGTGAGCACCATCATGTCTCATAAACCGGTCCTAACTGCCGAACATTATTCATTTAGTTATGAGACATTAGATCAACCAACATTGGATGACTTAACGTTCTCATTGTATGACAATGAGGCGACGTTGTTGATTGGGCCAAGTGGTTCTGGTAAATCGAGTTTGTCCCTTTGTTTAAATGGTTTATACCCTGATGCGGTTGAAGGTGTCGCATCAGGGGAGATCTTTTACCGAGGTCACTTGATTAAAGACTTCGCTAAAGGAGCACTTAACCAACAAATCGGCATCGTATTTCAAGACCCTGAGAGTCAGTTTTGTATGATCACGGTTGAGGATGAACTCGCATTCACCCTGGAAAATTGCCAAGTACCACGGGACGAAATCGAGCACCGGATCAACCAGATACTGAACCATATCGGAATGATTGACTATAAACAACAAGCAATCCATACACTTTCGGGCGGTCAAAAACAAAAAATCGCACTCGCGTCGGTGTTATTGCTTGAACCAGACGTTCTCATTCTCGATGAACCGACGGCCAATTTAGACCCGATGAGTCGGTTAGAATTTATTCAATTAATTGAACAATTGCGCATGACTATGGCGCTAACGATTCTAATCATCGAGCATCAGGCAGACGACTGGCTTAAACTGATCGATCGAGCCCTCGTTTTAAACCAAGACGGTCAACTGATAGAAGATGGTCCTGTCGATACAATCTTTCAAACAAAACAGACCGTGTTAATGGAACATGGCATCTTCATCCCTGAACAATACAGGCGTCATAACCACCCACGCAAGCCGACTATAGACGCAGTGCACCGTAAGCCGTGTCTCGCGATGAAGAATGTTTCATTTTCAAGAAACCATTCACCTATATTACAGCATATCAATATGACCTTTCATCAAGGTGAAATGATAGCAATTGTCGGTGAGAACGGCGCAGGTAAATCAACATTATTACAATTAATAGCTCGGCTTTTACAACCAAATGACGGGGCAATTACCTTTTTAGAAAAATCGCTCAACGATTGGAAAGAAGCAGCGTTACGTCAACATATGGGCTTTGTATTTCAAAACCCTGAACATCAGTTTCTGACAGACACAACGTATGATGAAGTGGCTTTCAGTATGACGTTGAACGGTTACGACTACGACACAATCAACAGACGAACAACTCAATTATTAAGTGACTTTCAATTACTTCAAGAAAAGTGGCAAAACCCGTTTGCGTTAAGCGGAGGTCAAAAACGCCGCCTCAGTGTCGCGACTATGTTAGACGAAACACCTGATTTATTGTTATTTGATGAACCAACATTTGGCCAAGATGCTCAAACAACTGCAGAATTAATGCATCTGATGACCAATATTCAAAAGCAAGGAACGACGATTGTTTTCGTCACGCATGACATGGACTTAGTCGATCAATATTGCGAATCTGTTTATGTGCTTCATGATCAAAAGGTACAATATTACAACGATCCTAAAACCCTTTGGCAACAAGACACCTTATTAAATCAAGCACGATTACGAAAACCATCTCGACTAGAAGAAGAGAAAGTGGGTGTCGTCCATGGTGTCAGCCGTTAATCCAACTGTTAAAGCAATTGCGATTTTAATTCCAGGGGTTTTACTAGGATTAACTTTCGACATTTACACGCCACTCGTTTATTTGTTGTTCGTATTCGTTGTAACTTTATGGCTGTCTGATATTCCATTCAAGCGATGGATTACGTTTTTCGCCCCATTCGTTTTGTTCATCGCATCGTTTTCGTGGGCTAGATTATTATATACGAGTGACACATTTCAAGGGGGATCGGTTCTCTTTTCATTTTGGACGTTCGAGGTCACAACTGGTGGTGTCGCAGTTGCGATTAGCTTAGCGTTACGCTCATTATGTTTTATCGCATTATCCCTTTTGTTTATCCTGACAACAGATTCGACGAAATTCATGTTAAGTTTGATGCAGCAATTAAAATTGTCACCCAAAATCACATACGGCGTCTTAGCGGGGTACCGTTTTTTACCGACATTTAAGCATGAACTCGACGTATTACGACAAGCACACCGCATTCGTGGCGTTAGTCGGGCCAAAGGAATTCGCGGACGCATTCAACAATTTAAACGTTACAGCATTCCTCTGCTCGCCAATGCGATTCGCAAAGCTGAACGCGTCGCTAATGCGATGGAATCGAAAGGGTTTACAGGAGAACGTGATCGAACGCACTATCACATGATGACCGTCACAAAGCGTGATTGGATCTTTTTAGGGATGATGGTCGGCGCACTTCTCTTAACCTTTGCTACGTCTTACTATTTTGGTTACTTAAATATTTTCGGCCATCAATTTGGATAAGCGACTATCTATTTCGCCGTAAATCGCGGACTTTTCGCCGTAAAATCTATTAAAAGCGCCGTATCCGCCAGTTTTTTCGCCGTATCCATGATAGATTTCGCCGTATACCTAATTAAAATCGCCGAAAAATCCATTTCTTTAACGTAAAAAAGCTGGCCGCGGCCAGCTTTTTTCTGAATTTATTCCCGAATTTCCATCATCCGAAGCAAGACATCAGGTGATTTCGTAATCACGCCGTCTACATCGTACTGCAAGACTTGGTTAGCGGTTCGATCAATATTCGTCGACCAAACCCAAATGTCCATATTGTTACGATTTAGTTCTTGAACTAGTTCATCCGACAACATCGTTTGATGCACGGTATAGAAATCAACATCTAATCGTGACAAGTCGCCGACAGCAGTGAAAACAATTTGCCCGATTTCTACGTTTTCGTTTGCTTGGCGCATCGCCTGTAAAAACTGATAGTTAAAGGACTGCACTTTTACGTGATTCGCGACTTCTTTTTCCTCGATTAAAGTCGCTAACTCTCTAGCCAGTGCATCCTCGTTTTCGTCTGGTTTCACGTCGAGTAGTAGTTGTACTCCCCCTTCTTGAGTCACATCGATTACATCGTCCAACCTTGGCACTTGTTCACCCGCGAATTCATTCGAAAACGAAGAGCCGATATCGTAGTGTTCGAGTTCATCATAGGTCAAGTCACTTACTCGATCGGGTTCACCGGCCGTTCGCAACAATGTCTTATCATGATGCAGGACGAGCACGTTATCCCCTGTCAATTGAACATCAACTTCAATAACATTAATTCCACGTTCAATAGCCGATTCCACAGCACTCATTGAATTTTCTGGTGCATGTTCGGCATCCGCACGATGCGCTGCGACGTCGACATTCCAATTTAAATAAACAATATTGCCACTAATCGTTTGGTTGTAAGCGAAAACCCCTGTCACATACAACACGAATAAGAGCACGATTAAATAACGTTTTTGTTTAAAAAACGCATACGCCTTCCGTTCTCCAACGGCTAAACGCACACTACGGGTTAATTCAAGATTATCATAGATAGTCTCTTCTTTTTCCTTTTTGTATTGATAAAACAAACGTGTCAACATAATCGTATTCACTGGAATCAAGATCAATGTCGACAATGTCGCGACAATACTTGTAAATGTCACTAAATAATGCTCGATTAAATCACCAATGATCGTCCCTGTCATAACGGTCGGAATCAATGAAATCAAATACACTAAAGACGTGCTTAATAAGAAGATCAGCACATTTATAGACAGTACATTAATCAAAATCGATTTTTGGTGCTGTTTTGTTAATGTCATGCTTCGTTTAATCGCCTGACGAATGTTGCATTTTT
The DNA here is from genome assembly GCF_040545925.1 of Alkalibacillus flavidus. Classification (NCBI taxonomy): domain Bacteria; kingdom Bacillati; phylum Bacillota; class Bacilli; order Caryophanales; family Bacillaceae; genus Alkalibacillus; species Alkalibacillus flavidus. Next base: position 14,725 of record NZ_JBEPMX010000016.1, on the reverse strand, counting down.
CAATGACAATGAAATGCAAGACGAAAATAAAACGTAAAATAACGTAAAGCACGAACATTAATATCCCAAAGTAAGCAACTAAATACGTGTAAGATAACGACAAATGCCCTGAGTACAATATCGATGTATTCAAATCATACACAATATCATTGATCGGCGTTTCAATAAACGGGACGAGTAACAATAAGACAAACACAAGCGGCAACACGCTAAAACTAAATAGCTTACGTGACCGTGACAACCCGGTCAAAAATGCATTCGCAATCGTAATCGGTTGCTCGAAATACTGTTTTTGCGAAATGACGATAAACACCGCAAACTGGATAAATAATAAGACAAATACAATCAACCCAACTAACGTTAAGATCGCAACGCCTGTATAACTTAAGGCAATCGAATAAACATCATGATTAATAATGGTCGGCGCATCGACATACATTAAGATACGATTAAAGAAAATGGAAGCAACAGGAACGAACAATAGACTCGTCAACGCCATATACAATAAAGCAAACGCTATATGTTGAGAGTATGTTGTTTTGAAATCGTCTAAGCTGCGTTTAAATAGGCGGAACATAGCGGCCTCCATTTTACTTATTTTAAAGCGATATTCTGTTATAGCTTATGCTAAACGATTATGAACGCTAACACAATTAAGAAACATTTAATTTTTTCATTGACTAAAGATCATCTATCACATATGATAGTAAACAAATCTTCAGAGCGGATAGGCTAAGATGAAGAGGAGTAATTCAGTCGGTCACCTCAGAGAGCTAGTGGTCGGTGTGAACTAGCGTGAACGGCTGAACGAATGGACTTCTGAGCCTCCAACCGAACGTGTATATCACTATTAAGGTTGGCGAATGTCTCATCGTTACCCGAGACACGTATTCAAGCTTGATGCTTCGATACGACTTAAGTGGACTGCTCCGTAAGCAGTCAACAAAGGTGGCACCACGGGTCTTCCGTCCTTTCTCACAAGGATGGAAGGCTCTTTTTTTATACGCAAAAACAGAATCGATCGAAATCGTTGAGTAAGAGGAGTAAGCGAACCGGATTCATAACAGAGAGCTGGCGATGGTGAGATGCTAGCATGATACGATTCGCTGAATGGACTTACGAGAGGTGGCCTGAAACCGAGTACGGCCACCCGGCATTCCACCGTTAACCGGATAGGGTATCGGAAGGTTCCCCCTTGACCTTCCCGTACCCGACATGAAGCGGAAAAGGTTACGATAACTTTTTCAATTGAGGTGGCACCGCGATCAAACGTCGTCCTCTGCATACACAACCCGTATGCAGAGGACTTTTTTTATAGCTAATTATCAGGAGGTTTTACAATGATTCAATACCGTCACGAAACGATTGAAGGCGATCAACATACACCAATATCGATATACCAACGCTTATCAGGCGATAAGAAATTTTTATTAGAAAGTTCATTAAAACACGAGGACAAAGGCCGCTATTCGTTTATCGGCGCAAATCCGTTTTACGAATTCATCGCAAATGGGCAAAGCTTACAATACATTAATGTCCACACCGGCAACTCGACCGAAACAACAGGTGATCCAATCGATGCCTTAGCTCACTTAATCGATGATCAATTAACATTACCGAGCGACATCCCGTTCCTTGCTGGTGGGGTTGGTTACATGGCATACGACCTAGCGAAACAGTTCGAACCGATCGGTGCATCGAGTCACAATGATCTTGATATGCCAGATGTTCATCTCATGTTTTATGAACAAGTCGTTGTTTATGATCATCTCTTACAGACGGTTCATTGTTTCGCATTCGACCGCTGGATTACTGGTGAAACATACGATTTAGACGACGTTATTAACCAAATGTTAAGCGAGTTAACTGAAAACACACCACTCACTAACAGTACATTTGAATTAGACGCATTCGAGTCTAACTTATCCAAACAAACGTATATGAATTATGTGCAACAGATTAAGGACAAAATCGTTGAAGGCGAGTTGTTTCAAGCTGTCTTGTCGCAACGACTAAGCGCATCGTATCAGGGTGACCCGTTTCATTTTTATCGGCAATTGAGGAAACGAAACCCGTCACCCTATATGTATTTTATCGATTTCGACACGTACACCATTCTCGGTGCATCACCGGAAAGTCTCGTTAGTGTGCAAAACGGTTACGTCACGACGAATCCGATTGCCGGCACACGCAAACGCGGCCAAACAACAGCCGAAGATCAAGCGTTAGCAGATGAACTGTTGTCCGATGAAAAGGAAATCGCCGAACACCAAATGTTAGTTGATTTAGGTCGAAATGATGTTGGTCGTATCGCAAGACCAGGCACCGTCGAGTTAACGAAATATATGACGATCGAGCGCTATCGTTATGTGATGCACATCGTGTCTGAAGTCAGCGGTCAATTAAATCCGAATATGACACCGCTTGAAGCACTTAAAGCGACTCTCCCTGCCGGAACTGTCAGTGGTGCCCCTAAAATTCGAGCGATGCAACTACTCGATGACTTAGAGCCGACAAAACGCGGTGCCTATTCAGGGGCTGTCGGTTATGTATCGATTAACGGGCAATTAGACTTTGCGCTTGCGATTCGAACAATGGTGCTAAAAAACGATACCGCATATGTGCAAGCTGGTGCTGGTGTCGTTCATGACTCTGATCCTGAAAGTGAATATGACGAAACATTAAATAAAGCGAAAGCGCTAATGGAGGTCACTTAAATGATTTTACTCATTGATCATTACGATTCATTTACGTATAACTTATTTCAATATTTAGAGGAACTCGGTGCTTCTGTCACTGTGAAACGGCACGATGACGTCGACATCTCATCGATTAAAAACATGCAGCCAGACGCGATCGTTTTATCACCTGGCCCTGGTAAGCCAAACGATTATCCCGATTCCATTGAAACCGTTAAAACATTTTATGAAGAGATTCCGATTTTAGGGATCTGCCTAGGTCATCAAATAATTGCCGAAGCATTTGGCGCCCAAGTCCAAAAAGCGGGTGAGGTAAGGCACGGCAAGAAATCATTAATTTTACACAAAGGAAATGGGTTGTTCGAGTATTTAAGTCAGCCTTTAAATGTGATGCGTTATCACTCACTCGTCGTCAACGAACAAACACTACCGCCATTCTTCAAGCGAAAAGCGATCACGATGGATGACGGTGAGTTAATGGCAATCGAACATGACAATCACCCGTTATTCGGGATTCAATTCCACCCTGAGTCAATCGGTACGACGGAAGGGAAACAAATCTTAAATCGATTTTTACAACGTATCGGAAAGGAGAATCATGATGAACGAATTACAACGATTAGTTAATGGCGAAAAGCTAACCCAAGAGGAAATGACCACCGTTGCTTATAGTTTATTTGACGAGTCGACAACAGAAAGCGAAATTGCCGCTGTCTTAACCGCGTTAAAAGTTAGAGGTGAATCGGTTGAAGAAATCACCGCGATTGTAGACGTCTTACGTGAAAAAGCGATGCCTATCCAAAAACAACTGTCGAATGTGATGGACAATTGTGGCACTGGCGGTGATGGCGCACATACGTTCAACATTAGTACGACGTCTGCCTTCGTTCTTGCAGGGGCTGGCGTTAAAATGGCGAAACACGGTAACCGTAGCGTCTCAAGCCGTACCGGAAGCGCGGACGTGTTAGAAGAACTCGGTGTAGCACTCGATTTCTCGAGCGATGAAGTCGAACATTTAATCGAAACGAACGGGATCGCGTTTTTATTCGCGCCACACGTTCATCATCAATTAAAACCGATTATGAAAGTCCGCCAAGCGCTCAATGTACCGACGATTTTCAACCTAATCGGGCCGTTAACCAACCCCGTCGCCTTAGACACACAATTTTTAGGGGTGTACCGTCGCGACATGCTTATGAAAATGGCGGCTGTCCTCCAACGCCTTGGACGCAAACGTAGTGTCGTTGTGAATGGCGCTGGTTATACTGACGAAGCGACGCTTGCCGGCGAAAATCATTTCGTATTATTAGAAGAAGGTGAGCTCATTCCGTTTACATTAAGTCCTGAAGATGTTGGTTTAAACACTTACGACAACGATTCGATCGTCGGCGGCGATGCGAAGGAAAACGCGAACATTTTACTCGATGTCTTAAACGGCGAACGCGGCGCTTATTATGAAACGACGTTATTCAACGCAGGGATTGGATTATTTGCAGCTAATATGACGAATTCGATTCGCGAAGGCGTTGAAATTGCTAAGGAAACGATTGATTCTGGGCGCGCAAAAGCGAAACTTGATACGTTAATCACGTACAGCCAAAACCGTAAGCGGAAGGAGATTTCGTAATGGATACATTTCTAGATCGAATACTCGACACGAAAAGCGAAGAAATTCAGCACCTTTACCAACAAGATGACCTATTAACTAAGCCTGTTCAACACTCAACAAAACCATCACTATACGAGTCATTTAAACGAGACGATCAATTATCGATTATCGCTGAAATTAAGCGGGCATCCCCTTCCAAAGGTGATATTAATATCGGTATCGAGCCGCCCGAACAGGCTCAATTATACGAAGATGCTGGAGCATCCGCGATTTCAGTTTTGACTGACAAACCATATTTCAAAGGCTCAATCGACGACCTAGTTGACGTGCAGCACAACGTTAACGTTCCTGTTTTGTGTAAAGATTTTATCCTCGATCCGATTCAATTAAAACGGGCCAAGCAAGCTGGCGCGAGCGTCGTGTTATTAATTGCCGCAGCACTATCACCCGAACGGCTAAACGATTTATATGAGCAAGCGACAGCACTCGGATTAGAAGTGTTACTCGAAGTGCACAACGAAGCTGAACTCGACATCGCTCTATCAATTGGCGCGACCATCATCGGGATTAATAATCGCGATTTGATGACCTTTAACGTCGACTTATCTGTAACCGAGTCATTAATCGACCGCATTCAAGACCCAGACAAAGTCATCATCAGCGAAAGTGGATTCCGAACAAAAGACGATGCTGAGCGAGTCGCAAAAGCGGGTGCAGACGGCATTTTAGTTGGCGAATCGTTTATGAAAACCGATGACGTCGAAGGTGCTTTGAGCCAATTGCGCGTCCCAACGACAAGGAGGGGCTCATCATGACAAAGGTTAAAATATGTGGCATTCGCGAACAAGAACATGCCGAAACTGCTGTTCAAGCAGGGGCTGACATGATTGGGTTCGTTTTCGCATATAGTAAGCGACAAGTCACAATCGATCAAGCCAAACCAATCGCCGCTTCTATCCCATCATCCGTCAAAAAAGTTGGCGTCTTTGTCAATGCGTCAAAACAAACTTTGGAACAGACCGCTCATGAAGTCGGGTTAGATTACGTTCAGTTACACGGCGATGAGACACCTGAATTTTGCGAACAACTAAACGTGCCTTATATTAAATCGTTTCGAATTCATGAGGCAAAAGATTTAAAGGCGACGTCACAATACGACAAAGCCGAATATTTACTGCTCGATAGCGCAAGCGGCCCATACCGCGGCGGGAATGGAACTCAATTTGATTGGCATCTATTAGAAACCTTGCCATTTGACCGTCGTCGATTAATATTAGCTGGTGGACTGAATGCCGGTAACATTCAACAAGCAATTAGCGAAACAGCACCCGCTATCGTCGACGTATCAAGCGGCGTCGAACGAGACGGTCGAAAGCAACATGACTTAATTGAAACATTTATCACACGAATAAAGGAGCGTTAAACATGACACAAACAACCGAAACAAACGGCATGTTCGGCCCTTACGGTGGTCAGTTCATTCCAGAGACGTTAATGGGAGCCGTTCAAGAGTTAGAAGAAGCCTATAACGCCATAAAAGATGACGACCAATTTCAAGCGCGACTCAACGATTTATTAACACAATATGTCGGGCGACGTAATCCCCTTTATTACGCGGCCAATTTAACCGAAGAAATCGGTGGCGCTAAAATTTATTTAAAACGTGAAGACCTCAATCATACAGGGGCGCACAAAATTAATAACACAGTCGGGCAGGCGTTGCTAGCCGAACGAATGGGCAAACGAAAAGTCGTTGCTGAAACAGGAGCTGGCCAGCATGGGGTCGCAACGGCAACAGTATGTGCCCTACTCAACCTCGAGTGTGTCATTTTCATGGGCGCAGAAGATATTAAACGGCAAAAATTAAACGTCTTTCGTATGGAATTACTCGGGGCTACTGTCGAATCGGTCGACCAAGGGAGCGCAACGCTAAAAGACGCTGTGAACGAAGCGTTACGGTATTGGGTGAGCCACGTTGATGATACGCATTACATTATGGGGTCTGTTTTAGGACCACATCCATTCCCAACGATGGTCCGCGATTTTCAAAGCGTTATTGGACGTGAAACGAAACAACAACACCTGGATTCGGAAGGGACACTGCCTGATGCTGTCGTCGCATGCGTCGGAGGCGGTAGTAATGCCATGGGCATGTTTTATCCATTTGTCGAGGACAAAAGCGTTCATTTATACGGTGTTGAAGCCGCTGGACATGGCGTCGAGACAGATCACCATGCCGCTACGTTAACGAAAGGTACCCCTGGTATTTTGCACGGGGCGATGATGCATTTATTACAAGATGAAGGTGGTCAAATCCAAGAAGCAAGCTCTATTTCAGCCGGATTAGATTATCCAGGTGTCGGCCCAGAGCATAGCTACTTAAACGATTCAGGTCGTGTGGATTATCGTTCCGTAACAGACGATGATGCATTAAAAGCGTTTCAATTGTTATCACGAACAGAAGGCATTATTCCTGCACTCGAAAGCTCACACGCTGTCGCAGAAGCCGTTCACATTGCCAAAACAATGTCACCTGAACAATCACTCGTTATTTGCTTATCTGGCCGTGGCGACAAAGACGTCGAAGCGGTGCAACATCATTTACAAGGTTAGGAGGCCTATCATGCCAACAATGACACACGGCAAATCATATATCGACACCAAATTTAATCAAACGCTTGAGCAAGGCGACCATCTTTTCGTTCCATACATTATGGCAGGAGACGGTGGTATAGACACACTTATCCCTACGTTACAACGTCTTGACCAAGCAGGGGCATCAGCTATCGAAATCGGAATCCCGTTCTCTGACCCTGTTGCTGATGGCCCCACGATTCAAGATGCAGGCATTCGCGCACGCCAATCGGGTGTGACTTTACATGCGATTCTTGATACACTACAAACAGAACGCCATACAATAGACGCACCGATTATTGCGATGACGTATTTGAACCCCATCGTTCAATACGGCGTTAACCAATTTATGAAAGACGCTCAAGCTGCTGGAATCGATGGCTTAATCATTCCCGACTTGCCGTTAGAGCATAAATCATTTATTGACGACGCAAAAGAAACGTACGGTTTAGCATTAATTCAGCTCGTTTCTTTAACGAGTTCACCCGAACGAATTAAACATATTGCCGAGGCATCGGAAGGGTTTTTATATGCGGTAACAGTTAACGGAATCACCGGTGCGCGTGACACGTTCGCAGACGACCTCGCTGATCATTTTGAATTACTGAAAACACATAGTCACGTACCTGTATTAGCCGGTTTTGGCATTTCAACACCTGACCATGTACGTGACATGACGCAAATCGCTGATGGTGTCGTCGTCGGCAGCCAAATTATTAAAAGTATACAAGCAAATGACTTTAACCATATCCAATCACTTATCGATGCAAAAGATTCTTAGTAGAAAGATGTGACGACCATGCTCGAAACGGTTTTATTATTTTTCGTCGGCTTAAGTGCGACGATATTAGGAACACTGGCTGGCGGCGGTGGCTTAATTAGCCTCCCTGCTATGCTTGCCCTCGGTATTCCTGTCCACTCAGCTATTGGCGCCAATAAAGTCACCAATTCTATCAGCTCGTTTTTCGTTTTCGTGATGGTACTACGCCACCGTGGCGTCACATTAAACGAAGGACTCAAAATCGTTCCTGTCAGTTTGGCAGGCGGTATTACAGGTGGTTACGTGGCATCGGTGATTCCGCCTGATAGAATGTATCAAATTGCGATTAGTCTATTAATCTTTGCCTTTTTATTTTCGTTCATTAATAAGGCAAGCTTCGATGGCACGAATACGTTTCGATTCAAAACACGAGGCACACCGCTATTGTACGGGATCGGTATTTACGATGGCATGTTCGGCCCTGGTCAAGGTACGCTCATGTTATACGTCTTCTCATACCTCCGCATTGCCTACTATCGCGCTGTCGGTTTAATGCGTGCAGCGACATTCGCCAGTTGTTTCGGAGCCGCCATTAGCTATATCGCATCCGGCCATATTATTTGGACGTTAACTTTCACACTTATCACTGGCTCACTCATCGGCGCTCAAATCGGCGTCAGACTAGCTAGTCAATTAAATCCCGATCATATCAAACCTCTCCTCCGCGTGGTGACGGCTATCCTGATCATTTATGTTATCGTTGATAATGTCTGGCTAGCTTAACGGCCATCCTAAAAAATAATTGAAAATAATTCTCAATTTCTGTTGACTCTCCAGCGACTGGAGAGTTTATTATTTAATATCGTCCTCGATTTTCATTGGATCCGTCGGGGTTACATTACCGATCGAACGAATAATGCAAGAAGACTATAACAGTTATAATTCAGTCTTTTTAATGGTGGATGAACAATAGGTTGATAGTGAATTAAAGTCGACATTGCCAGGCGGACGATATGTTTGTTTATACTGTCGTGACGCACGAATACACTCACCAAGTTATTACGAGACGATATTCCAATTTATCGATGAGCATCAATTGACGATTAAAGGCGATGCTATTGAACGCACAATTATTGATCATTACATGTCCCAAAATCCTGAAGATTACTTATCTGAAATTCAAATCCCGGTTGAATAAGGTGTTGCTTCCGAGCAGCATCTTATTCTATTGTCAAACAAAAACAGCCACCTCATATAAAGGTGACTGTTTAATAAAAAATGCGATTTTTTCGTTTCTGCCGTTTTAGTATCCACTGTCCTAACAGCAAGATAACAATCCCGACTTGCCATAGGGCACGCTCGGAATCTTCGAGTATGATATATGTCACAAAGTCGAGTAGCGACGACCAATCGTTTGTCACATAATCCATGATGATGAAGGCGATACCACCAATTATAGAGAGTACGCCTATTGTGACAACCCCTTTTGCGAATCCTTTCAACCTCATTCCCCCATTAATGGCACGTATACTCTCTCGTTATCTAATTCTGAGCTATTTAATCAGACTTTTAAACCATTTTAGCATAAAATGAGGGTTTTAACAGAAATTTTGAGCAATTCAATTAAGTTTTTTGAAATAGATTAGCCTAAAGAAACAGATTATTCTTCAGTCAATGATTCATACCAAACGACACCATTTTTGCCGTTAAACTTCGCGCCATAAAGTGCTTGGTCCGCTCGTTTAATTAATTCATCAGCTTTACTTCCATCTTGTGGGAAAAATGAGACACCAATGCTCACTGTAATATGATACAGTACCCCTTGTAATTCCCAAGGTTCAAACACGACTTCTAAAATTCGTTCAGCTACACGGTTCACTTGTTCTTTAGTTTCTACATCATTTAAAAGTATATTAAATTCATCGCCACCAATACGAGCGATTAGATCATCGTCACGTAACACATTGTTCAATCGTTTCGCAAAATGTTGTAAAAATTCATCGCCGATATCATGCCCTAATTCGTCGTTAATTTCCTTAAAGTTATCACAATCGAGATACAACACACCTAATTGGGCATTCGATTCCTTCGCTTCTTCTAAAGCCAATTCAAACTTGTGTTTGAAATAACGACGATTAGCAAGACCTGTTAACGGATCATTGTTCGCTAAATATTGCGCCTGCTCTTCCACTTGTTTACGGGCTGTGATATCGAACAATATTCCTTGAAAACCGACAACTTCTCCGTAGTGATCAACCTCGAGCATGGTGCGATCACTTACCCAGCGCACTTCATCGTCAGCGGTCAAGATACGATATTCTTGTTCATACTCTCTGACATCGTTTTCAATATAATAGGCCACTTTACTTCCGATTGTTAAAACGTCATCAGGATGCATTATTGAACTATATGACATTCCTTGTTTCATTAAATCTTTAGCATCATAGCCAAATTGATTAATATTTTGAGAAACAAATTCTATTGGCCAACCTTCTTCAGCACTCCACTTGATAATTATTGTTGGTGTTTTTTCTAATACGTTTCGGGCTGTTTTAAGCAATTCTTCTGACGTTTTTTTCTCAATAATGACAGCTGCTAAATTAGCGAATATGTCTAAAACATTTAGTTCAGCTTCTGAAGGCTCACGTGCTTCATCAATATAAAAAGCCAATGTGCCAACTAATTGATGTTTACTCGTAATCACTGGGTGTGACCAACTTGCCTTTAAATTATACTGTTCAGCAATCTGTTTACGGTATGGAGCATAACGCCAATCGGTTTTAATATTTTCTACGATGATTGGTTCACGGAAAAATGCAGACGTACCACACGACCCTTCACCGTTCGCAACCGGAACTTCACCAACCTCTTCGAAAAACTTCGCTGGAAAGCTTGGCCCCATGCCATCAGTTAATACATCTCTTTCTTCATCATAAAACAATAACGTTGTCCAAACGCCGGGCAAAGTCATATCCAATGTTTCGATCAATTTGTTTAATGTATCGTTGAGAGGAATTTCATCTTGAGCCATTAAATGCACAACTTCACTTTGCTCGACTAATAATTGCTCAACATTTATCGGTTTTACCATTATAAGATGCCACCCACCATCCGTTTAAATTTCAGATATTTAATTTTAACATTTATTGTGTAAAAATTCCAGCACTTAAGACCTAGACCTGCTTGTTTTTTGAAAAATACTATTTCTCTACGGTTTCATTTGAAATATATCCCTTTAAAGCTTCTAGCATACGATCTGACAGAGGTTCATTAGGGTTTTTATAATTTGATAAATCGTCTTGACCATCTGAGACTTTTAGCACATGATCCATCTTGTAAACGATTACCAATTGCGATTCATCGTGGGCTTCAGCTAAACGTTCTGCGTCTTCCTCGGTAACTTGCCGGTCATGTGTCCCTTGTATAATCAATGGCGGGACCTCTAATTCCGATATCGAGTCAGCCGGATCATAAGCCATCCATGACATTAAAAATGGTTGAATCGTCGGACGAAATATACTGTATAGTTCGCTATTGATAGCCTCTTCTTCCACCATATTACCCTCACGCAACTGTTCCAAAACATCACTGGCTTGTTGCATTGAGTCTTGCGGTAATTGTTGTTCTAATTGATCTTGTAACACGTCATCGATTGGCCGACCCGCTCCAGCAATCGAGATAAATCCATCAACGTCTGTTTGTAATGCTGCTAATTGACCAATGAGCGCACCTTGGCTATGACCGATAACGACGACTTGTTTATAATCTTCGTTCAATCGCTCAATCCATTGCACAGCGTCTTCCGCCATCCGCTCAATCGTCATTTCTTCTTCTGGAATGGATACATCTTGATTTTCACCAGCGCCGCGCTTACCGTAACGTAAACTTGCGACACCTTGAGAAGCCAAGGATTCAGCCAACAGTTTCAAACTATCGCTTTCAACACCAGATCCATTCCCATTACGATCTGTTGGGCCAGAACCTGGGATGATTAAGGCTACCGTTTCATTTGTGGCCTCACTTGGTTGTTCCAATTCACCTTTTAACGTTCCGACTTCTGTCTCGACAGATAGCCAATCAACTTCCTCATTTGCTTCAGACTGAGTCATTAGCTCACCTTCTTCTAATGCAAAATCAAACGTATGCCCTTGCTGCTTGAAGTCACCTGTCAGTTTACCATCGGACGGTAAATCGCTTACAAATTCAATGAATTGACCCGGAACATCCATTTGAAAACGAACTTGTCCCTCATCATGTTCTAATGAAGACAGTGGATAACGACTAATGCCTTGAGCTGGAATATCGATAAAGCCAACGATTTGATCTTGCTCATCATGCTCAAAGGTAAGCTGAATGTTTAACGGCATATTAGGCACTTCAATTTGACCGTGCCAAACCCCTAATAAGTCATCTAACGGATCCGTTTCATTAGTCGACTCAGATTCATTCGTACATCCGATCAGCACTAATATAACAGCTAACCATAACCATTTTCGCACAGGTTAACCCCCCTTTCCTTTGATCAATTAAAAAATGATAACAACGAAAAACCAAACAATCATCACGGTCATAATCACGACTTTCGCTACAGCGCCACCGAGAAAACCTAACAGTGAACCGACCACTGCGCGAAATGCTGCTTGAATATGCTTACGTTGTAGCAGCTCGACAATCAACACAGAAACCGCTGGAACAACGATAATACCAAACGGTGGAATCACAAATGAGCCGACAATAACGCCAATCGCGGCAGCCCATTCGCCTTGTTTCGAACCACCAAACCGTTTAACAAAATAACTATTGGCGACGATATCCGCAACAATTAAGACAACCGTTAAAATCGCCATCGATACCCAAAAAATCCACGACAATTCATCAGCATTTATACCGAAATGATAAACGAAAAAGCCAACCCACAGAACAAGCGGCGCCGGAATAACAGGGAAAATAACACCTGCATAACTTAATACGAAAAACGCAATCACTAATATCCACCAAATAATATCCATATCGTTATATCAAGCCTCTCAAAACTCATTATTTAATTAAATCGTAATCGATACAACTAATAATTACAATTATATTGCCATCATTCGACATTTTGCAAAAGTTTTCCTGCACTTTTTTGATTTTTTATGTTAAAAGTGCGCCTTTAAAAGACGCACTCTTTTATTTTCATGATAAACGTTTGAAATGAATGGACTGGACTTGTTGACTTGTCGGGTGATACACAACATCACCTTGCATCGTCACATCGCTAACTTCCGTTTCTAACACCATCTCATACGTCTCCTTCATGCGACCACCAGACATTTGTTCTTTATTCGTTTGACGACTTTGTTTCATGCGGGCATTGGGAAAAGCGGCTTGCATCATATTCATAAGCATCTGTTCGTAACGACTACCGTTACTAGCTGACACACGTGAAATGACAACCGGTATGACCCCTAAATCAAGATTAGCCCCAAGTGCTTGAAACGCTTGACGATGCAAATTCAAACGGTTTTTTGGATAGCCAGAAACAGAATCAACAACTTTAACCGTAATCGACTGGCCCGTTTCTAAGTATGTGACTTTTAATAAATCACCGCACTGATAAGGACTGTTCGGACTCACCGCTGTTGTCATATTATTCATATCAGACCATGACAAATTACATTTTGTCACCTCTCCTCCTTCAGTCCAAGTCGCATCACCTGCTACTGATCCATCTTCATGTTCTACTCTAAACGGTGCATATACATAAGTGGGGGATAAATAATAAAGCTGTTCATAATCGTTCATATCGTGTAACCTCCTGATCATCATTTAGCTTCACATCACATTGTATGCATCATTTTTAATAATCGTTTAACTATTTTGTGAAATGCGTGGCATCTAAGGTGCTTTTACGTTTTCGTTAACTGACTTTCGTGGTATAATACGTGTGGACGATTAAGAAAGGAAGGGAAGTATAGTGGGTAAAAGAATATTATTTTTCTTATTAACAAACATTCTCGTATTAACAACGATCGTCATTGTTTGGACTGCAATTGTGTCGTTTACTGACATTGGCCCGATGTATGATGCAACGGGCAGTATTGGAAGTTATGGCTCATTAGCGGTCTTCAGTATTCTAGTCGGTTTCGCCGGCTCTTTCATTTCGCTTGCGATGTCACGCTGGATGGCGAAGAAAATGATGAAAGTACAAGTCCTTGACCCAAATGACAACTTATCAACAGCAGAACGCCAGCTCGTTGAACGTGTTCATCGCTTATCTCGTTCAGCTGGTTTAATGCATATGCCGGAAGTCGGTATTTATCGTTCACAAGAGGTAAACGCCTTTGCGACCGGGCCGTCTAAGAAGAAATCACTCGTCGCTGTTTCAACTGGCTTATTAAACTCGATGGATGATGATGCTGTCGAAGGCGTGCTCGCACACGAAGTTGCACACGTGTCAAACGGTGACATGGTAACGATGACGTTACTCCAAGGTGTCATTAACACCTTTGTCGTCTTCTTATCACGTATCGTCGCATCGATCGTATCTAATTTTGTTAATGAAGAAATGCGATTTGTCGTTCATTTCGCATCGATTATCATTTTCCAAATTTTATTCTCGATCTTAGGCAGTATGGTCGTCATGGCGTTCTCACGTTACCGTGAATTCCACGCCGATCGAGGTGGCGCAGACTTAGCTGGTAAAGATAAAATGCAACATGCTCTTCGTTCACTGAAGAACACAGTAAATACTGTGCAGGACAACACGAACGACGACGCAATCCAAACAATGAAAATTAATAATAAAGGCGGTCTCATGAAGTTACTTTCATCTCACCCAGATTTAGATGAACGTATCCGCCGCTTAGAACAAAAATAAAACTGAACCTGACCGAATACGTCGGTCAGGTTCAGTTTTATTTTATAGATTTGAATTTCGCCGTATCGTGGATGAATTTCGCCGTATCGCGGATGAATTTCGCCGTATCGCGGATGAATTTCGCCGTATCGCGGATGAATTTCGCCGTATCGCGGATGAATTTC
>NZ_JBEPMX010000015.1:0-54528 GCF_040545925.1 Alkalibacillus flavidus | reverse complement strand
AAGCACGCACTATCTAATCAAGAATAGCGAAAAAGGGCTGGCAATCTTATGTATTTTTGATTGCAAAACTATGTATTTTTCTCTTGCAAAATACAAGTTGATACAATAATTAATGCTTTTTTCATAATTATCCCCTCTCATTATTATAATTTTTAGTACTAATTAACTACCCTCCTTTCTATTAATTTACACATTATCATTTTTTACACTCTCTCCAATGTCTTGCCTTCTATCTTGATAAGTTTTTTCTAAATACTTTTCATTAGAAGTAATGGTGTTGTATTTACCTCGTTCTTTCAGGTACTTAATATAACTTCTAATGTGAAAAGTTTTTATTTTATCCACTTCATTGATCTCATGTTCATGATGTACATAATGTAGAAATAATTTTAGTGATTGATCATAACTCTTGAGTGTTTTTGGACTCAAATTTTTAGCATCACATTGCAGCATAAAATGATCCAAACTTAACAATAATCGTTTCATAAATGTAAAAAGCCTCCTTTTATTTTTGGAACACACCAATAAAAGAAGGCATAAAATTCTAATCAAATAAAGATTATATTAGTTGGTTTATAACCCTTATTCTTGATATTAGTCGGTATTTATTTTTATTTTCCATTTGTTTCCTCATCGTGTGAGATGCTATCATATCAGCTTATCCCACTTTATTCTCTAAACGCAACTTGTCTGCAATCATCGCAATGAACTCTGAATTAGTTGGTTTGGCTTTCGTCATGCTTACCGTATAGCCGAAAATAGCTGACAATGAATCAATATTGCCTCTATTCCATGCGACTTCAATCGCGTGGCGGATCGCTCTTTCTACTCGGGATGCGGTCGTATTATATTTTTTCGCAATGTCTGGATACAATACTTTCGTAATCGACCCAAGCAATTCGATATCATGATAAACCATGCCAATGGCTTCGCGTAAATATAAATATCCCTTAATATGAGCAGGAACGCCAACTTCATGAATAATCGATGTAATATTTGAGTCAAGGTCAAATTGTTGTGGTTGTGTTTCATTTGTAGCAGGTTTGAATGGTGTGTATGGTTTAGATCCAGCAATATTTAAAACTTGATCCTTAAGCATGTCGAGATCAAAAGGCTTTAACATATAATATGTAGCCCCTAACTCAACAGCCTTTTTCGTCACGGATTCGTGGCCAAAGGCTGTTAACATAATGACTTTAGGTACTTTGTTCAGCGACAATTCGCGCAGTTTCTCCATAACAGCTAAACCATCCATATGTGGCATGATGATGTCTAAAATTAAAACATCAGGCTCCTTTTCTGCCACAACATCCAAGCATTCATTGCCATTATAAGCTGTCCCAACTACCTCTGTTTCCATCACCTCGTCAAAATGCTCCTCCAACATGTGGACAAGATCTCGATTATCGTCCGCGATTGCGACTTTGATTTTTTCCATCATATTCCCTCCTATAAATTTTCACTTTATATCTTCCTCATATATTCCATTCGACAGTTAGACTTATTTTCCTTTTTTAAAAGTGAAATTCTTGAGATTTTTTCATATTTAATAACTTTAAATCCATAATTCGACAATTAACTAATGGTTTCGACATAATTTTTAATCTCTATAAAGAAAAACCCAACGCGTGTCAACCGCATTGGGTTACCTTATTAGCTAGCCTGTTGTTGTTCTGATTCTTGAATGGTAAGGCCTGCTTCTTCTAACATCCATTCTAAATGGACACCATAACCACTCGTCGGATCATTTAAGAAGACATGAGTGACTGCGCCAACAATACGCCCATCTTGTATAATAGGGCTCCCGCTCATCCCTTGCACGATACCACCAGATGCTTCAAGTAACTCATCGTCTGTCACTTGAATAACCATCCCTTTCGTCTCAGGATTTTTAGATGGGACACTGCTCACAATTTCAACATCAAAGCGTTCAACCTTTTGACCGTTAATGACGGTTAACATTTGCGCTTTTCCTTCTTTAACGTCACTAGCTCTCGCAATCGGTATAGCGTCGAACTGTTCATCTTTTAAAAACTCATCAGATTTAATTTCGCCATAAATACCGTAATCCGAATTTTTTTGAATCGTGCCTATGCCAGGTCGTTTTTTCGGAATGCGGGCGCGTTTTTCACCCGGCGAACCACTTTCACCTTTATTAATCGACGTCACGTCCGAGAGCACAATATGACCATCAAAGATATCAAGTGGCTTTTTCGACTGTTGATCAGCTATAACATGCCCTAATGCTGCATATCGTTTACTTACAGGATCATAAAACGTTAACGTCCCTATTCCTTCTGTCGCATCTCTAATATACAATCCTAATTTGTAAATGTCTTGATTTTGGTCTTGAACTGGGGTTACTTCAATCGGAAAAATCTGTTCCTTTCGTTTAATTAACAATTGTATTGGATCAGCTTGTTTTTCATACTGTGTCATGATCGTTTTAAACGACTGCATATCGTCAATTTTATGACCATTTAACTGAAGAATAATATCCCCTGTTTCGATTCCAGCTTCTTGTGCTGGTGACTGATCTTCAGAAGATGACACATCACTAAATCCGGCTACAAGCACACCTGAAGAATGTAACTTAATGCCTAACGATTGGCCACCTGGAATCACTTCTTCAACAGGTTGTAATGATTGGGCTAACACTGGTTGGGGCAGTGTAAATGGAAGAACAAATGAAACAAGGAGAATGATGTGTAATGCAATGCGTGAACGGCTCAATATTATGTCACTCCTCATTTCAATTAAAATTTAAGCGTTAATGTTAATTTGAGCCGATTAAATACTTTTTAAACGGGAAAAGTAAAGACAATATAGTTTAACATTTCCTTGTTTACACCTAATTATGTCAGTATATCGCTTAAACAAAACAAAAAAGCTAGGCATTGCCTAGCTTTTCATCGATTCAGCTTGTTTTATTAATTCTTCAGCATGTTGAGTCGTCGTTTCAGTTAGTTCTCCGCCTGAAATCATTCGGCCGACTTCATCAATCGCTTCTTGGTCACTCAACCGTTGGACAGAAGATGTCGTAAAGCCTGATGATGATACATCTTTTTCAATAACATAATGATGATCGGCTATAGCGGCAACTTGTGGCAAATGTGTTATGCAAAGAACTTGCGATTGATCCGATATACGGTGTATTTTTTGTGCTATTGCTTGAGCAACGCGACCGCTAACACCTGTGTCCACTTCATCAAAAATTACACTCGTAATGCCTTGGTGTTGTGATAAAATGCTCTTAATCGCTAACATAATTCTAGAAATTTCGCCGCCTGACGCTACTTTATGAAGTGGTTTTAACGGTTCCCCTGGGTTCGTCGTAATGAGAAACTGAACGAGGTCTAATCCTTGTTTCAACAATTTAATGTTTTGATCTCGCCATTCAACCTCGCCTAATTGTGTCGTAAAGGAGACGTCAAATTGGGCTTTTTCTAAATACAGATCTTTTAACTCAGCTTGAATAGCTTGAGATAACTCTTTAGCAATATCAAGGCGCAACTTATGTAAATGATCAGCTTCAGTCACAGCATCTTTCTGTGCCTCTTTAATATCACGTTCTAATGATTGCAAATGTGTATCTTTATTTTCTAACTGTTCTAGCTCTTCTTCCATTTCAGCCATTCGTTTCATCAAGCCGTCAACTTCTAAGCCATATTTTCGCTTCAATCGATTCAATTCAAACAAGCGTGTTTCTATTTCATCCAAGCGGTTAGGTTGAAATTCTAATTCGTCCACTCGATTACGTAAATCAAATGACAATTCTTCTAATGAGTAATAATTGGTTTTGAGTTGTTTGGACAACTGAGCAAACTCATCATCGACATCTTCTAATGACTCAAGTGCAGTCATTGCATGGCCTAAAAAGTCTAATGCATGGCTTTCACCCGATAAGGCTTCGTATGCTGAATTTAGCCCATCGAAAATACGTTCATAATTCATTAAATGTCGACGCTCTTCTTCTAATGTTTCATCCTCATGGGGTTGCAATTGAGCGTCGTTCAGTTCTTGCCATTGAAATGTTAATAAATCAATTTTTTGCGCAACTTCTTGTTCATTATGCGCCAGTTCATCGTATTTACGACGGAGAGATTGCATATGGTCATACAACTCTTTATAATGCGCTTTCGTTTCTTCAATTCGTTCGGGGTCAAATTGATCGAGTAATGAAATGTGGCTATCGGGATTCATCAACGATTGGGTTTCATGTTGACTATGGATATCGATCAAATGCCGACCAAGTTCTTTTAAGACAGCTAACGTAATGAGCTTCCCGTTAACTTTACAAATACTTTTTCCCTTAGACGTAATACGTCGCTCTATCACAATGCTACCTTCATCTTCGTCTGTCGGTAAATCAAATTCATCCATCACTTGTTGAGCTAAATGCGTATGATTATCTATAAAAAACAAGCCCTCAATAACTGCTTGATCAGCTTGATGCCTAACGTAGTCAACAGAAGCACGTGCTCCAGCCAATAGTTGAATCGCATCAATGATAATCGATTTTCCCGCTCCAGTTTCACCTGTTAAAACGGTTAACCCATCATTAAAAGTAAGCGACACTTCATCAATAATGGCAAAATCTTTAATCGTAATTTGTGCTAACACAATCGCCACCTCATATTCTAAAGCATTGTCATAAATTCATCGTAAACTGCCTCACTATGCTCTGGTGTGCGGCAAATAATTAAGCACGTATCATCACCACAAATGCTGCCCATAATGTCTTCCCAGTCTAATTGATCAATTAAGACACCGACAGCTTGTGCATTTCCTGGCACTGTTTTAAGCACAATGAAATGATCCGCTCGATCAATGGATACAAAGCTTTCAATTAGTGTTCGTTGCAATTTTTCAGTCGGATTCACTTTTGTATCGCCTGGCAAGCTGTATTTATAGCCACCCGTTCGTGTCGGTACTTTAACGAGCTGCAGTTCTTTAATATCGCGCGAAATCGTAGCTTGTGTCACATCATATCCTAGATCCTGAAACGTTTGGACGAGTTCATCTTGTGTTTCAATATCATATTTATAAATTAAATCTCGAATCTTGAGTAAGCGTTGCGTTTTTTTCACTGTTTCCGTTCACCAACTTTTCTTATGTTCGATTGTTAAAGTCTTGGTGTGCTTCTTGAACTATGTCATTAATGATCGATGAATCGACCTTTTTAAATTGATGGTCCTGAAACCATTTGGCATGTAATAAAAATTCAATGTTACCATCGCCACCAGTTATCGGTGAGTAATCTAAGTTTTCAATTGAGAACCCTTCTTGATAAATGAAGTCAAGAACTGTTTCGACGACATCATGATGTGTTTGTTTATCACGTACAATGCCCTTCTTCCCGACAGCATCTCGACCAGCTTCAAATTGTGGTTTAATTAACGCGACAATATCGGAACCGGATTGGACGATGGTTTTAACGACAGGAAAGATAAGCTTGAGTGAAATAAATGACACGTCTGTAACAGCCATCGTCGGTAAACCATCGTTAAAATCGTCAGGTGTCACGTAACGAAAATTCGTGCGTTCCATAACATGTACGCGGTCATCTTGTCGTAGTGACCAATCTAATTGGTTATAACCAACGTCAATAGCGTAACTTGCCTTTGCACCATGTTGTAATGCACAGTCGGTAAATCCACCTGTCGATGACCCAATATCTACGATAATTTGGTCGGTAAGATCTAATTCAAAGCGTTTAATCGCTTTTTCAAGCTTTAAACCACCACGGCTAACGTAAGGAACAGCCTTGCCTTTCACATAAAGATTAATCGCTGCATCCACCTTAACGCCAGGTTTGTCTAATAACTCATGATCCGTGTAAACGAGCCCCGCCATAATCGATCGTTTGGCTTTTTCCCGAGATTCAAAATAGCCTTGTTCAACTAATAGTGTATCTAAACGTACTTTTCCCATGTTTCTTAAGCTCTTTTCTTTTGTGTTGGTACAATGTCTTTAATTTCTTGCGTAATCGCTTCAACTGTAAGACCGACTTCTTCTAATAAGTCGTTCACACCGCCGTGTTCGATAAAACGGTCTGGAATACCCATACGCGAAATATATGGGAACGGTAATTTTTCAGTTTCGAAAAATTCTAAGATGGCACTGCCAAATCCGCCTTGTAAGGCATGTTCTTCAATCGTTAGGATGGGTAATTTTTCTTTCGCAATTTGATGCATCATATCATGATCTAACGGTTTAATAAAACGAGCGTTCACGACACGAACGGATACGCCGTCTTGCTCTAACGCTTCAGCTGCTTCTAAAGCACGTGGAATCATCGTGCCAAATGTTAAGACAACTAAATCATCGCCCTCTTTTAACACATCCCACTGACCCATTGGAATCAGATCATAATGACCTAATACCGGTTCATCACTCGCATTACCTCGTGGGTAACGGACAGCCATAGGGCCATCATCATAGTTAACAGCTGTATAAACCATGTTCTGCCCTTCTTCTGCATCTTTAGGCATCATGATTTTCATGTTTGGTAAATCGCGTAAAAATGATATATCGAAGACACCTTGGTGCGTTTCACCGTCAGCTCCGACTAATCCAGCACGGTCAATCCCGAAAATAACGTTCAAGTTCTGACGACAAACATCGTGTACCACTTGGTCAAACCCTCTTTGTAAGAACGTTGAGTAAATAGATAAAAACGGCTTCATACCTTGAGTGGCAAGACCACCCGATACGGTCGTAGCATGTTGTTCAGCAATGCCGACATCAAACAAACGATCAGGATAAGCCTTTCGGAAGTCTTCAAGTTTAGAGCCGACTGTCATAGCAGGTGTTACAGCTACAATACGACGATCATGTTTAGCTAAATCAATTAATGTATCGCTGATCACTTTACTCCACGCTTTACCTGAGGACCCTTTCTTCATCGATTCACCGGATTCAATTTTATATGGGCCAACACCGTGCCACGTTCCAACTGTATCATTTTCTGCTGGGTGGTACCCTTTCCCTTTCGTTGTCAGGACATGAATAATTATTGGACCGTCCGTCTTTTTCGCATAATCGATTGATTTAAATAAATCATCAAAATTATGACCATCAACAGGACCATAATACGTAAAGCCAAGTTCTTCAAAGAACATACCCGGTACAACTAAATATTTCATGCTGTCTTTAATCCGCTCAGCTGTGTTTGCAATTCGTCCGCCAACAGATGGTATTTTCTTCAACAAGAATTCTAATTCGTCTTTCACCCAATTGTAGCGCTGGCCACTACGGAGGCGAGCTAACATATTATGCATCGCACCAACATTTGGCGCAATTGACATTTCATTATCATTTAAAATAACAATCATATTTTTTTGTTCATGACCAATATGGTTTAATGCCTCTAACGCCATACCACCTGTTAAAGCGCCATCACCAATAATTGGGACAACATGATGGTCTTCTTCTTTGACATCACGAGCAATCGCCATCCCCATGGCTGCTGATAGTGATGTTGAGCTATGGCCGGTTTCCCAAATATCATGTTCGCTCTCGTTACGTTTAGGGAAGCCGCATAGACCTTGATATTGTCTTAACGTATTAAATTGATCCATTCGACCTGTTAGCATTTTATGAACGTAGGTTTGGTGACCGACATCCCACAGAAATTTATCTTTAGGACTATCAAACATTTGGTGGAGTACCAATGTTAATTCCACGACACCTAAATTCGGCCCTAAATGACCACCTGTAATCGATAAATTCTCTATTAGAAATGAACGAATGTCTTCACTTAAATGTTCTAATTGCTCAGTCGATAACCCTTTTATTTGCGATGGATGATGAATGTTTTGAAGATCCACAGCGGATCACACACCTTTGTTATGATTTTCTGTTTTAGTTAGACTAAAACGGTTACAATTATTATGTACTAACGGTTTTTATCTTTATTATTTTTAGCCGGTAAAATCCGTATATGTAATGTATCTTCAATAAACGCCGTCAATTTCCCTGCAAAAAGCACTAAATTTGTCGACATTCGTACAGCAAATGATTTACCTAAAGCTTTACCGCCTACAGTTAAAGCTGCAACGAAACTTGTGAAAATAATACCAATTACAAATTGTATATTATTTGTATCACCATTGGATATAGCTGTCGCAAGTTGAATGACGACTAATGTTGAAGCTGTACCACTAATAACACCTGCAATATCACCAATCACATCGTTACAAAATGTGGCAAACTTATCGGCGTTCCTAACAATACGAATAGCATTTTTCGCACCATATACTCGTTCGGAAGCCATAGAATGAAATGGCACTTCACTTGCTGCTGTTGCCGCAATCCCTAGCATGTCAGCTGATACACCGATTAATACAATGACTACCACGATGACAAAACCAACTGTCCAACTAACACCGCCTAATATACCTTGTGATACAAGTGAAAAAATGGCCGCTAACACAAACGTGATAACGGCAATTCCAATTGAAAACTTTATTGAATCTCTTAATATTTTAATCATCGCTTGACCTCTTAGTCTATTGTGTTACTTACATGTTCTTCTACATTATGTATAGAAGGGATGGTCATTTAAAAGGTAAAAATTGCGACTTAGGTCCAGTAGGTTTTCCCAGACCGTTACCGTGTGTTGCCACTACGGCGGTTCCCCTTTAAAACGGTCTCAGCCACGTTTCCATAGGCCAAACTGGATTACCACTTAGTACGCACTATAATCCCTTTTAAATGTCTAATGGAACAGTCTAGGAGTTTTCCTCGGCAGCCTTTGACCGCTTCCTAGCCTCTTTTGCAGTCCCTATTTCATACAACGTTTCGAAATGCTCTAAATCGCTGGCCACACGATAGAACATATTATGGTTGTAATCCCCTAGACACCACTCAAGGCAGGCTACGCTGCAGATAACGAATTCCTCGCTATCATGCAGGTTCATACCCCACTTCATCCCTCGTAACCATGATCACGAGACACAAATATGGGCCTCCACGGAAGTAGGGTCAACGCCCACATGCCATTGCGGATCGCCCTACAACCTTAACTCCCAGCATCGACCCAAGGCTGGGCGCCTCAAGCCAACACCAGGAACTTCATCGATATGCCCTTTGGCGGATTTTTAGGCCCGCCTTCAGAAGCGGAGGACCGACTAGAATACTGCACCATCCCTCTAGTTAATTATATTTTATCACATTGCTATATAACTCACAATTCTTAAACCCTAGTGATTACGGCGCCCAAATAATTGAATAAACGCCTGTAGTTCATCATGGTTTACATTCGCTTCTTGAAGCGCTTTTGTCGCTTTATTCATGCATTCGTCACGCCATTTCTGCGCCCCTTCTAACCCTAATAAACTTGGGTAGGTACTTTTTTGGAGCGATTCATCACTACCGACAGGTTTTCCTAACGCTTCTTCATCACCTGTGACATCTAATATGTCGTCTTGTACTTGAAAAATCAAACCTAAATAACTAGCGTACCGATCTAGAGATTCAATTTGTGGGGGAACAGCGCCACCTAAATACGCCCCTATTTTCACTGCGGCTCGTATTAAAGCACCAGTTTTAAAGCGATGGATTGTCTCTAATTCATCTAAAGATACAGTTTGATTTTCAGCCTTTAGATCAAGGTACTGTCCTTGTATCATTCCATCGAAACCACTAGCTTGACTCAACTGTTGGGTGACGTAGACTTTTTCTTCTGCAGCTAAATGCGGACTATTAGAGATAATTTGGAACGCATACGTTAAAAACCCATCCCCAACTAATATAGCTGTCGCCTCATCATATTCTTTATGTATAGTTGGCATGCCACGTCGGAGATCATCATCATCCATCGCCGGTAAATCATCATGAATTAACGAATACGTATGAATGAGTTCTAGGGCTAGCATCACGTCAATAATTTTGTCGTCATCGTTTGAAAAAGCGTTAAATGCCGAATGTAATAATATTGGTCGTAATCGCTTACCACCAGCTTTCACAGCATATTGAACAGCATTTTCAAAATCGTTTGGTAATGTCATGCTAGTTAATCGATCATATAACCACTTATCTAGATTGTGTCTTTTTGTCTCAATATCGATTGTCACTCTGATTCGTCCTCCACAGTAAAGGTAGTAGTATCACCATTTTGATTCATAATCTCAGCCATTTCATTTTCAACATTCTTCAACTTATCATGACATACTTTCGTTAATTCCATGCCGTCTTTGTAATATTGAATGGCTTTTTCTAGCGGAACATCACCTTGTTCTAACTGTTCCACAATTTTATCTAACCGTTCCATAGCTTGTTCAAACGTTAATTCCGTTTTCTCCTCCATCATCTTCATCCCTTTCCTCAATCGTATTAATTTGACAGTATAATAATCCGTCAGCTAGTGTCACATCAAGTGATTCGCCAGCTGAGACATCGTCAACAGAGCGTACGATATCTTGGCTTTGATTATATGGAATAGCATATCCACGTTTCATGGTATTGAGTGGACTTAAAACATTTAATTTATCAACGACACGATCTAGTCGATGCAAGTGATGTTGATAATTAGACGTCATGGCATGCTTTAATTGTGTTTGCCGTGTTGTTAATGATTGATTACGTTCTTTAACAAGTTGTTGTGGTGAATTAGCATAGAGCCGTTCTTGCTGTTTTGCTAGTTGCTGAGTTTGATTATAAACAAGTTGTTTCATATTACGATTTAATTGATTGATGGCTTTATCTAAGTCTTGTTCTTTCTGCTGTGTTAAATGAACGGGATACTTAAAGGCGTAGGCATTTTTCAGTCGATCTAAACGATCTCGCTGACCGTTGATTTTATAAGTCATTAATTGCTGAAAACGTTGGTGTGTCACTTTTAGGTGCTGAAATAATTGGTCTTGAGATGGAACAGCTAATTCTGCTGCAGCTGTTGGAGTAGGGGCACGCAAATCTGCAACAAAATCACTTATAGTAAAATCTGTTTCATGACCGACTGCAGAAATGACCGGAATACGAGATGCGTCAATAGCACGTGCCACAACTTCCTCATTAAATGCCCACAATTCTTCAATTGATCCGCCACCTCTTCCGACAATTAACGTATCAAAATCACCGATTTCGTTTGCAGCGTGAATAGGGTTAGCAACTGATTGCCCTGCCTGTTCACCTTGTACAGAAACAGGGAATACAATTCGTCTCGCTTGAGGATACCGGCGATTAATCGTTGTTAATATATCTCTAACAGCTGCACCTGTTTGTGATGTGATGACACCGATTTTATTCGGATATTGCGGGATAGTTTTTTTATGTTCATCATCAAACAATCCTTCAGCAGATAATTTTTCTTTTAACTGTTCATAAGCTTTATACAATGCCCCGAGGCCATCAGGTTCCATTTTGTGAACGTACAATTGGTATTGTCCTGACCTTTCATAAACACTGATGTCCCCTTGAAGCAACACTTTCATACCATCTTCAGGTTTAAACGTTAAAGACTGATTGTGAGAGGCAAACATGACTGCAGATATCCTCGCTTGATCATCTTTTACGGTAAAATACATATGCCCTCTTGAATGGTGTTTAAAGTTGGATATTTCACCTTGCACTAACACTTGTCTTAAGTGGCGGTCTATATCGAATTTCTTTTTGATATATTTGGTTAATGCTGTGACAGTCAAATATTTAGGCTGTTCCATACCGTTCAATCCCCTTCATTCATTAAACGTTTCGCTGCTTTAACCGTATTATAAAGTAACATCGTAATCGTCATAGGACCGACACCTTTAGGAACTGGCGTTATAAAACTGGCGTGTTGCTGTAAATCATCAAAATTAACATCGCCTAACACCTCACCAGATGGTTGGAATGAATTACCGACATCGACTACAACCGCGCCTTTTTTCACGTCTTGTTGACCAATTAAATGTGCACGACCAACGGCGACAATTAAAATGTCAGCTTGCGATGTATAATACGACAGATCTTCTGTTTTTGAATGACAATATGTAACAGTCGCATCTTGATTTAACATCATTTGCCCAACAGGTTTTCCAACAATATGGCTACGACCAACGATCACAACATGTTGACGTGCAACATCAATTCCGTAAAAATCGAGCAATTTCATAATGCCAAAAGGCGTACATGGGTAAAAGGCATCTTCACCGACAGCTAAACGCCCCATATTGATAGGGTGAAAACCATCAACGTCTTTCTCGGGTGAAATTCGCTCCAATATAGCATGATCATTAATTTGTTCTGGTAATGGAAGTTGGACGAGAATGCCGTGTGTGTTGGGATCATGATTTAAATGATCTATGATACGAAGTAGTTCGTCTTGTGTAATCGTTGACTCGCGTTGAATGATATCGGCTTCCATACCGATTTTTTCGGCTGCTTTTTTCTTAATACGCACGTACGTTTGCGACGCTGGGTGATCTCCGATAATGACAACAGATATCTTAGGTGTGATTCGTTGATCTTTTAACTCTGTTACAGTTTGTTGCAATTCATTGCGAATATGATTGGCAGCTGGTAGTCCGTACATTATTGTTGTATCCATTGCTATCACCTTCTATTGTTCCGTCAGTTTAGATAATACGCCGTTGACGAATTTACCTGATTGATCATCGTGAAAACGTTTAGCTAATTCAACCGCTTCATTTACGGCGACTTTATACGGCGTTTCTTCAACGTATCTCATTTCATAAACAGCAATACGTAGTAGCGCCTTTTCAACAGCCCCGATTCTTGAAAAACTCCAATGTTCTAAATGTTGATCAATAGCGGCGTCAATTTCTTCTTTATGATCAATAACTCCTTTAACGAGCTGCGTTGCAAATGGAGTCACGTCTTCATCCATCACTTTCATTAAATTTTCTTCTTTCACGTCTTGATTAATATCAATTTGAAATAATATTTGAAACGCTTTTTCGCGACTATGCTTTCGACTCATGATATGTTAACTCCTTCTTACGTTCGGTTTATACTAGTAATTCACATTTGTCAGTTTACCACGAATTGATTAAGAAATAAAAAGTTTATCATCGAACTCCGATAATTATGTGATATATCTTTTATGACACACTAAACCCCAGCGCACACATCAGTCCTTGACGTGATGGCTGGGGTTTAATGAAGGGCTCTATGCTTTTGTTTCTTCTTTGACATCGTCTGTCTTTTCTTCAATTTGAATGCCGACAACATGAACGTTAATCTCTAAAATTTCTAAAGCTGTCATGTTTTTAAGGGTTGATTGAATGTTTTCTTGTATTTTTTCAGTCGTTTTCGGAATCGAAACGCCATAATCCAATACAGTGTAAACATCAATTTCAATGCCCTCTTCTGTCAACTCCACTTTAACACCTTTACCGTGTTGTTTTTTCTTACCGAGTCTCTCAGTGACATTGGATGCAATATTGCCGCGCATATTGGCAACGCCGTTCACTTCATTTGCGGCAATACCAGCTATGACTTCAATAACTTCTGGAGCGATTTCCACACGACCTAACGATTGGTCTTCGCTCACATTTAATAAATGATTGTCTTCCATGATCGTCACCTCTATTCGTCATCTTTCATGACTTGATACGTGTCAAGGAACTTCGTGTTAAAATCGCCACCTCGAAACACGCTATGATTCATCATACGTTTATGAAACGGAATCGTTGAATGAATGCCTTCAATAATGAATTCATCAAGCGATCGATTCATTTTGTCCATCGCTTCCTCTCGCGTATCAGCGTGAACAATTAATTTCGCAATCATCGAGTCATAATACGGTGGAATGTTCCAACCACTATAAGCGGCTGAATCAACACGAACACCATATCCACCAGGTGGTAAATACATCGCGACTTTTCCGGCTGATGGCATAAAATCTTTACTCGGGTTTTCCGCATTAATACGACATTCAATCGACCATCCATTAAACTGGATATCCGATTGTCCAAATTGTAACGGTTCACCATTTGCAACGCGTAACTGTTGTTTTATTAAATCAATACCTGTCACCATTTCAGTTACAGGATGCTCGACTTGGATTCGAGTATTCATTTCCATGAAATAAAAGCTGGAATCTTTTTGGTCAAAGATAAATTCGATTGTCCCGGCACCAACATAATCAACAGCTTCAGCAGCTTTTACAGCAGCATCTCCCATTTTAGTGCGAATCGTTTCATCGATTGCTGGCGATGGTGTTTCTTCGATTAATTTCTGCAAGCGACGTTGCACCGTGCAATCACGTTCACCTAAATGAACCGTATTGCCGTGTTTATCAGCTAGCACTTGAATTTCAACGTGACGAAAGTCTTCAATGAATTTTTCTAAATAAACGCCGGGATTACCAAACGCCGTTTCTGCTTCATTTTGGGTCACGCGAATACCTTGGACTAATTCATCTTCATCACGCGCGACACGGATTCCTTTTCCGCCACCGCCAGCCGTTGCTTTAATGATGACTGGATAACCGATTTCCTCTGCGACTCGACGACCTTCATCTTCGTTCTCTATGATCCCATCAGAACCAGGAACAATCGGAACGCCCGCTTCACGCATCGTTTCTCTTGCAACATCCTTCGTCCCCATACGAGAGATCGCGTCCGCACTAGGGCCAATAAATGTCACATTACATTCCTCACAGAGCTCTGCGAAATCAGCGTTTTCTGATAAGAAACCATAACCTGGATGGATCGCATCACAATTTGTTAATTTGGCGACACTCATAATATTCGTTTTATTCAAGTACGAATCTTTACTCAAAATCGGACCTACACAATAGGCTTCATCTGCAATTTGAACGTGTAACGATTCGCGGTCAGCTTCAGAGAAAATAGCAACTGTTTCAATACCCAATTCCTTACAAGCTCGAATAATACGAACAGCAATTTCACCACGGTTTGCTACTAATACTTTATTAATCACGGACAATCCCTCCTTTACTTCTGTTTCACTCGGAATAGTGGTTGTCCGTATTCAACTAACTCACCGTCATCGACAAGAATTTCGACGATTTCACCTTTTGTTTCTGCCTCGATCTCGTTAAATAATTTCATCGCTTCTACGATACATACGACAGAATTTTCCTCAACGTGATCACCAACTTGAACGTACACATCATCATCTGGAGATGGTGCTTCATAAAATGTTCCAACCATTGGTGAGACAATCTCTGTGTCATAATCGACTGCCCCCGTTTGTGCTGCTTCCTCTTTCGGTTCAGCAGCTGGTTGTGGTTCTGGTTGTGGATCTGCTGGTTGCGCTTCCACCTTTGGCTCAGCAACTGGCTGAGGCGTGACTGCTGGTTGAGGTGCAGCCATCTGTACAACTTCACCTTGTTGTTTACTCATTGAGATCTTACCGTCATCCGTTTCGTATGTAAATTCTGAAACTGATGATTCATCTACTAATTTAATTAACTCTCGTATTTCTTGTACTTTTAGCATTTCGATTAGCACTCCTTTAAATTTAATAACAGGTACTAATAATTCCTAACAACATTGTACGATAAATTGAAAGCAACCTTCAACTTAATATTGAGATTATTTCAATTTTACTAGAAATAAATTTTAAAACCTCCATACCCTTTTTGGATATGGAGGTTGAATTAGGCATCATCTTGTAAACGTACCCGTGGTTCTAAGTCAGCAAACTCATCACGAGCTAACTGCATGATATGGTTAGCATCTGTTGATGACAATTCTTCTGCTATCACTCGAATTTGAACCACATCGTCATCTGTTCGAACTAATACATCTTGATAACCTTTTTCCTGAATGATCATCTCTTCAAGAATCGTTTCTTTTTGAGCCACTGTTTGTAGTGCATACATTTCTTCCATCGCCTCATTTTTTTCAGCTGTCGTCGCTGTACTTGAAGCAACAATAGACGATAATTGCTCTTTTAACTCGCTACGTGTATCTTGTTTTTCTAGTCGAATCGTCGTAAATAGTTCATGAGGTGTTAACTCATCAACACTAACATCAACATCTAGTCCATCTGTCGAAGTAGAGCTTGTTTGCCCCTCTGTCTCAGAATCTTGACCACCTTCCGATCCATCTTCACCATCAATAATCTCTTGTCTTTCTTCATCTTCATCAGGGATTAATGCCACTTCTTCACTACCTGGCGACATTAAATAATACACACTCAACACAATCAATAAACTCAACATTGTAATTAACCATACTGTTTGTTTTCGTAATACCATCATCATTCCTCCTCACCTTTTGGCATAACAGCTATTCGATGGGTTGAGACATCTAATAATCGTGACACTGAATCAATCACCCTTTCTTTAATATGAATTTGATCAACCCCTTTTGCCACAATTAAAACACCGCGGATCGGTGGTGTTTTCGTCTGAACTAGTAACGGTTCTTCTCGGTTGTTCTCCCTCATGAGCACAGTTTGTTCATCTATCGATTCATCTTCTACTTCGCGTATACCACCGTTTTGGTCTTCTTCGTCTGTATATTGGTAAGTTGTCGTCTCATTTTTCTCATAAACATGGATAGCTGATGAATCGAGTTGTAAGCTAACTTCAACTTCATGGACGCCTGCGACACTTTCTAACGCTTGTTCAAGATTCGTTCGTATATCATCCTGGAGAGATTTGATTTTCTGATCATCTGTATCGCCTGATTGTTCACTTTGTTTATCGCTTGTCCACGCCTCTTCTTGACTAGGTGGTGTTGGCCCACTAGAATCATTTGAAAATACATTTGACACAATTAACAACAACAAGCCAATCAAACCAATTAACATGACGTATGACCGCTTTGTCGGACGATCTGTATCTGTTTTTAATTTCAATCGTTCTAGAAAATTCACATCGAACGTTCCCCCTCCCATTCCAGTGTGATATTGTCTAACGGTATTGATAAAAAGGATGCTATTGTCGTTTTTATTGCGTCATCGTCTGGTTCGTCATTCGATTCTTCAGCCATAATATCTACTTTTTCAACTTGATGATGATCTGGTTCGTTTTGACTCAATACAAACGTGGCATGTTCAACCATGTCACTAACATGGTCTGCTTGAGAAAGGTTTTGCCATGATACATTCACATCCTGGATTTCAACATCATATTGCTTGACCAACTCCTCTTCAACTGACATTTTTAGCTCTTGTGTTAGCTGTTCTAATATATATGCATCAGATGAGGCTTGTATTTCTCTTTTTTTGGATTCAATTTCATTTTCAATTGCTTCACGATCGACTAATGAAAGGGACAAATCGATATCGTCTGTTAAGTCTTCAGGATTAATGCGTAATAATGTCGTTATCGGGTTCAAAAACAGTAGTAATATGATCATGCCAAAAACGACGCGAATGACTGACTCATGCGACGTTTTCGGAATCAATAAGGTCAATAATGTTGCTAAAAAAATAAAGATGATAAGCTGCGTGATCCAACCCGTTACATAATCCACTTTAAATCCTCCATTAACGAACCATTAACGATGTGTTACCTATGATGATGAGCATGACAATTGAAAAGAAAAACATAATCGCAACCATTAATAATGCTAATAATAAATACAGAATATGCTTCCCCATCAAATCAACCATATTAACGATTGGACCATCAGCAACAGGTTGTAAAATAGCAGCTGCTAACCGAAAGACAAGGCCCAAGACGAGGACTTTAATGACAGGGAAGATAATCATAATCGCTAACACTACGAGCCCTGCAACACCTATCGCATTCTTTACGAGGAGTGATGCGGATAAAACGGTATCTGTCGCATCTGACAACATTCGGCCGATAACCGGGATGAAGTTACTCGTCACAAACTTAGCAGCTCTAATCGCAACACCATCCGATGCAGCCGTTGTCACCCCTTGGACTGACATGACCATTAAAAACAACGACAGAAACCCACCCATCAACCATAAAGCGCCTTGTTTAAAGAGATGAGCTAAACGTGACATATCGTACGTTTCATTGACATGACTGGCTATATGTAAAACCGCTGATATAAAAATAAGCGGTACGATAACTTTTGAAACAAACAGTCCACTCACTTGCGTAAAAAACAAAATGAACGGGTTAAAAAACGCGACCGTCGCCACATGACCAAACGCTGCCATCATACTTAAAAACAAAGGCAATAAAGACACCATAAAATGACGCATCGTATCGATCGTGTCTGTCGTATAACTAACAGCTTCATGAAAACCGGTCATGGCAATTGTGATTAACACCCCAAAAACAACGACATGACCGACCTTTGTAACGGTTTGCGATTCAAATGATTGGACTAAAATGTTTAAGACAGCGCTTAATAACGTCATTAATATTAATAAACCTAATGTTTGGCCATTTGCTAACAGTTCATCAGCCAAAAACATAATCAAACCGTCTAACCATGCACGCCAAGACAATATTGAATCTTGATCTACAATATCGCGCCAACTACTTTGCGATTCTATCGGCATATACCCTCGGTACTCTGTCAGCAGTTGTTGCCACTGTCTTTCAATATCTGGACTATCAAAATAACTTTCTAACTCCGATTCTAACTCCGCTTGATTCGGTTCATCCTGCTCGTCATTTTCCTCTGCATAACCATTTGTTGTTAATAAGCTCATGATGACAATCAGAATCAGCACAATTGTCTTTTTCATAAGCCTTCTCCTTTGATCATTACGGCATAAACGACAATAATGTTTCGATGACAGCTATAAAAATCGGAAGTGCCATCAGTAGAATAAATAATTTCCCAATTATTTCAACTTTCACAGCTAATGATTGTAATTGAGCATCTTTTAATACGTGTGAAGCAAACTCCGTTATATAAGCAATAGCAATCACTTTAAAAACCGTATCCAAATGCAATAAATTGACGTTAACGCGTGATGTAATTTCTTGAAACGCTAACACCAGCTGATTAATTTGCGTTAACACAAATATAAAAATAATGACTCCCGTTAGGATCATTAATAGAAAGCTGACAGATGGTTGGTGTTCTCGTACGACAACAATGAGAATCGCTGCGACAATAATCACAACCATGATTTGCAGAAACGGCATGGTAAACCCCTACATTAGTATTTGGAATAAAAAGACTGAACGAATTTGTTGGAACAATTGTGATAAATAATCAATCACAATGACGAGTACAATAATGAAACCAATCAATGTCACCCATTGAGATAAATCGTCTTTACCCATTTGTTTGAGCAAGGCGCTTAGCATCGCTACAATAATGCCTATGCCTGCTACTTGGAACAATAATAAAACGTCGAACATCATATATGCTCCTTCAAATCAGAATTAATACAAACAACAAACCTGATAACACCCCGAGTATTCGGTACATATTGGAAAAGCGTTTATCTTCTTCTAACGCATCTTCTAACTCGTGTTGTAAATGAACGCGTGCGAGCTGTATTTGTTTTTGCTGTTGCTCGACATTGTGACGTCCAAGTGACTGGCCGAATTGCACCATAATATTGCGTTCTTTTTCTTTCATGGCTGTGAAATGCCATTGATGACAAATGACTTCTGTCCATAAGGCATCTAATGATTGTTGCGGTTCGTCACATCTATCGGCTAATGTTTGAAAAATGAACCCGACTGGATACGGTAGTTGCGTCGATATATATTGAAAAATCAAATGGATGGGCTGTTTGGCATAAACAATTTCAGCCTCCATGATTTGTAATGCTTGTAACAGATCACGTAGTTGTCTCGGACGTTTTCTGTAATAATTAGCAATATCAAGTCCGACCCATGTGCACGTTAACAGAATGAGAAGGGCTCCGATCCATTTCATAAGCTTGTCCCCTTAAAGCTGTTGTTATTGGCTCGCGGTTGCGATTATAAACAGCACTTATACTGCCTGGCTTAGGTGAATGACTTAAGATGATATAACGATCAAACACAGCTTGTTCGATTAACGGGCGTAGCTGTGGGCGTTTTTCAATATCAGCTAGTGAAAATCCGTGAACGCTGCACAACAGCTGCACCCCTGTATACACAGCTTCCATCAAACTATCGACATCCTCGTGTCGCCCGATTTCGTCAACAGCCAATACTTCAGGTGACATTGAACGGACCATCATCATCATGCCATCCGCTTTAGGACAATCACTCATCACATCCGTCATTTGTCCGACATCATGTTGAGGAATGCCTTGGAATGATGCGGCGATTTCCGAACGTTCATCGATGAGTGATACACGTGAGGGATTGATCTGATCTGTCCCATCACTAATCAATCGAATCGCATCGCGTAATACAGTCGTTTTTCCACTTTTAGGTGGGCCGATCAATAATGTATTGTGTACATGACGATCAACTAGATAGGGTAACAATTGCCGCGCTGCACCACGGTGCTCAGATGCTAATCGTATATTAAATGATGAGACATGCGTAATCGCTTGGACTTTACTTCCTTCGACCGTCACTTGTCCACTAATACCAATGCGGTGACCACCTCGCACTGTAATATAGCCGTTTTTTAATTCTTCTTCTAATCGATAAATGGAAAAATCGCTAATTCGTGCTAACAAGGTCTCAGCATCCGTCGCTTGAAATGTAAAACCGTCAACAAACGAATGGCGTTGAGTGAAGATAAGTTGTGCAGGATGGCCAACACGTAACCTTATTTCCTCTAAATCGTTTAAGTCTTCTTGCGAAAATTGGTTACTCATTAAAGAATATAGTGAAGTCGGTAAATATGAGGCAATCACTCGATCCATCAAATAACCTCCCTTCGTTTAACACTACTATATGAGCCGTATGGAGGTTATATGTTACATAGAGTGAATAATATGAGGAGCGTCATTTAGAGAAGAACATAAAAAACCCGACAGAAAAAATCTGCCGGGTTGGTTGATTAATCATACTTAAGCGCGTGAAACGTATTTTCCTTCACCAGTGCTAATTACGAGTTTTTCACCTTTATCAATGAAAAACGGAACTTGCACAGTATAACCCGTTTCAAGCGTCGCAGGTTTCGTACCACCAGAAGCTGTATCACCTTTAACACCAGGTTCAGTTTCAACCACTTCTAGTTCAACGTTATTCGGTAACTCAATGCCAATTGTATCCCCTTCGTAAATTAAAACATGGACTTGAGTCCCTTCCGTTAAGAAGTTAAGCTCACGTTGCATATTTTCGCCAGGAATTTCAATTTGATCAAATGTTTCTGTATCCATAAAGGTATGGTTTTCACCAGATTCATACAAATACTGCATTGGACGACGTTCTAAGTGTGCTTTATTTACTTTTTCACCTGCGCGGAATGTTTTTTCTTGAATGTTACCATTTTCTAAATTACGTAATTTAGAGCGGACAAAGGCTGAACCTTTACCAGGTTTGACGTGTTGGAATTCAATTACTTGCCATATCTTTCCTTCTAGTTCGATTGTTAACCCTGTCTTAAAATCGTTTACTGAAATCATATATAAATCCTCCTCGTATCAATTACAGTGTAATAAGTTCTTTCGTCGAGAATGTTAAACGTTCATGACCATTCTCAGTGATGACTGCATCATCTTCAATACGACAGCCACCCACATTCGGGACATAAATACCCGGCTCTACAGTGACAACCATGCCTGGTTCAAGCGCGTTTTCATTACGGAACGATAGTGAAGGCGCCTCATGAACATCCATTCCTAAACCATGGCCAGTTGAGTGACCGAAGTATTCTCCATAGCCTTGTTCTTTAATATAATCTCGTGTTAACGCATCGGCTTCTTTTCCAGTAATACCTGCTTTCAATCCATCCATACCACGTTTTTGCGCTTCTAAAACTGTATTGTAGATCGACTTCAACTCATCACTAATTGGACCCACTGCTACTGTCCGCGTCATGTCAGAACAATACCCTTTATACAGGGCACCAAAGTCTAATGTAACTAGTTCACCTGAATGAATTTCTTTGTCTGATGCAACACCATGTGGAAGAGCGGCACGATATCCTGATGCGACAATAATGTCAAATGAAGACGACACAGCACCTTGTTTACGCATGAAAAATTCGAGTTCATTCGATACATCGATTTCACGAACACCTGGTTTGATGATGGTTTGAATATAATCAAATGCTGCATCTGCAATTTGAGCTGCTTCTCGTAAAATCTGAATTTCAGATTCTGTTTTGTAGAGACGTAACTTTTCCACTAGTCCTTCTACAGGTACGAATTCAGCTTCTAATGCTTGGTTGTAAACATCGTACGTATGATATGTAACATCATTCTTTTCAAACCCTAGTCGATCGATGCCAAGTTGTTTCACTTGATTTGCAACTTCTGAGTGGATAGGGCCAGAATGTTCAACTAGTTCATATCCGACAACTTGTTCTTTCGCCTGAATCGTATAGCGGAAATCTGTAATAAAGACAGCTTGTTCAAGCGATACGAGTACAACACCTGCCGTGCCAGTAAAACCTGTCATATATCGGCGGTTTTGACCATTTGTAATGAGTAATCCATCCAAATCTTGTTCTCGCATTTTATCTCTTAATCGATTTAATGTTTCCACTGCAACTCTCCCCTTTTTTACATTTTTTCTAATAGCGCGTACGCAGCTAGTTTATAACTTAAAGCACCTAACCCTACAATTTGTCCAGATGCAACGGCTGAAACATATGAATGATGTCGGAATGACTCTCGATTATGTATGTTCGATAAGTGAACTTCAATCACAGGTGTATCAATAGACGCAATCGCATCGCGAATCGCAATACTTGTATGACTATAGCCACCCGGATTAAAAATAATACCGTCATACTGTTGCCCTTGTTGTAGCCAGTCGATCAAAACACCTTCATGATTAGATTGGCACTTGGCTAGTGTTATCCCATTCGCCTCTGCAATTGACTGAACCATCGCTTCAATTTCAGGTAATGTTTCAGATCCATACTGAGATCGATCACGCTGTCCCAACATATTAAGATTAGGCCCATTTAGTAACAACCATGTTGGCATGACATCATTCCCCTTTAATTCCATATCCAACTTTAGTTTATCATACTTAGCCCTTGTTTTGTCACACTTTTCTTGCGATACGTTCATCGTGAGATTCATACGATAAGGTGTAACCGACAAAGACACCGTATAAAACGAATTGACATAACGTCGTTACGATGGTTTCAGAATTCAGCGACCCCAACGAAGGAACAGTTTCAAACAATGGGTTCGCCAGCCAAAAAATGAGTCCCCATAACACAATACCATATAAAAATCCTGGCATCATCCCTCTTAACTGTTTCAGAGTGAGATAATACACGATAGCTGGAATAACAGCTAATAACCCGATCATAAAAGCATTTATGATTTCAATCCACCACGTCGATGTCCAAGACCCTTGAAAAAAAGATCGCACAATAAAAGAAGCATGTGACACATCCGTAAACTTCAACGCGTATGTAAATGAGTTGAGTAAACTGAAGATCACACCACCTACAAAACCTGTTATGATACTATTTCGTAACACAGATCGTTTCTGTTTCACTAGCACAACCTCCTTAATCTTCAGTTTAACCGCCTTTAAGCAGGTTCATGCATCAACCATCAACCATTTTAAAGACTCATCATGTATAAACTGATGTGCATCGTGTTATAATAGATTAACAAATTACTAGTCGTGTAAAGTGAGGGATAGACGATGCCAACGAAACGCTATCTATTGTTATATATCATCATCGGGTTAGCCGTGATTGGTTTATTAGGACAGTTGATCGTAAATCCGTTGAGTTTTGTTGAAAGTATGTTAACGACAATCGGCTTAGCCGTTGTCATTGGTGGTATTCTTTATTTTGTGTTGAAACGATTTCGATTTGGGTCAAAAACGTCCTCTGCTTATCGTAAAGCTGTTAAACAGTCGAAGAAAAAATACGGCAATGTCGATAAGAACATGGGATACAACCAACATATCAACAAACCAACGCCGATTAAAAAACAACGCCGACAGTCGCACCTAACCGTTATTAAAGGGAATAAAAAATAAGCATTAGGCAATATCTTTGCCTAATGCTTATTTTTTATAAACCACATTTTAATTGAGCACCACAATTGGTACATGTGTTACAACCACCAACGTCTACAATATGACCTTGTCTACAGACAGGACATGTGTCACCGACTTCAGAGCCGACAGTGACGTTCGTTTTGTCTAATTCTTGCACGGTGTCCATTAAAACGACTTTTTGTTGATCTTCGTCTTCGAATAATTCCGTTTGCTCAGAATAATCGCTTTCCTCCGCTTTTAACGTCAGTACTTGGGAATCACGACTACCATCTACATAAACTGTCCCACCTTTAGCACCACCGTTATAAAGGCGTTGATAGACTTGTTCAACTTGGTCGACACGGTAACCTTTCGGCGCATTCACCGTTTTCGATATCGAACTATCTACCCAACGTTGTATGACACATTGTGTATCAGCATGTGCTTCAGGTGATAAATCCATCGCTGTCACAAACCAATTAGGTAGTTGGTCTTGATCCGCTTCTGGTTTGTCTTTGAAGTAGTCTTGTGCAATATCTGCTTTCACTTCAATAAACTTACCTAAACGTCCACTTCGATAATACGTGAAGGAGAAATAAGGCTCTAAACCAGTCGAAACGCCAACCATCGTACCTGTAGACCCTGTCGGCGCAACGGTTAATAAGTGACTATTACGAATGCCGTAATCTAACACACCTTGTTTAATATCATCTGGCATCTTTTGCATATAACCTGTTTGAATGAAACGTTCACGAAGCGTTTGCGTTTCTTCCTTCGTCTCACCAATTAAGAACGGGAAACTTCCCTTTTCTTTAGCCAATTCTATTGATGTTCGATAAGCCGTCGTCGCAATCGTTTCAAAAATTTGATCGACTAATTCATTGCCTTCTTCTGAACCATAAGCCGTTTCACAATAGATGAGTAAATCATGCAGACCCATCACACCTAAGCCGACACGACGCTCACCGAGTGCTTGTTCACGGTTTTCATCTAAGAAGTAAGGCGTTGAATCGATAACATTATCTTGCATACGGACGCCTGTCTCAACCGTTTGTTTCAACTTAGCAAAATCAGGTTGTTTTAAATCACGGTCAGCAATCGCCGCTAAGTTAACAGCTGCTAAATTACATACGCTGTAAGGTGCAAGCGGTTGTTCTCCGCAATTGTGAACGACGACACCATTGGCAATTAAAGAATGTGTTTCAGGTTCAGTGATATCATATACAGTAACAAGCTCCCCTTGTTCAATCGATTTCACCGACGTTGTGAAATATTCACGTTTACGTGGCTGAGCTGGCACTTCCTCTAATAATTCTTCTTTTTTAGTATGATAATAAAACCCGACTTCTTCTTTAAACACAGATAAGTTTCGACCTGAAATTATCAATTCAAAGAAAGGACGACTATCATATGTTCTTTCTTCACCATCAACTGTGACATAGTGGAAGTTTTGCTGATTGCGTTTCGGTCGTTCATATACCTTTCCATGAACACCTAAGTTTAATAACAAGAGTTGTACATCTTCTAGCAATTGTTTAGAAGATGATGTTAAACGTGCTGAACGGTGAGATGGATCGGTTGTATAAACGGTACCATCAGCTGAAAATAAAGCTCTTAAGTACGTCACGACACTCTCTTTTGTTGCTGTGAAAATCGCTTCTGGCACTCGTTTCTCATAAGCTTGTACACGCTTAACGCCTAATGATTCGAGAAGCTCTGTAAAAGCCCTACGATTGTACATCATTTGGAAAGTTTCATTTTCTCTTTCATGAACTTTAGGTCGTAGGCCAGAAATGTCCTCGCCTGCATCCATCAATTGTGGAATAATATCCATATCATCTTTACCAAACGTTAACCCTGCTCTACCATCTTTAGCTAACCAACCATCGCCAGTTAACCAACCTAAAAATAGAGCGTGGCTATGTGATAATTCATCACGCTTAGCAAATTGGCCTTCTCCTGATTGAATATAAACTGTATCTTCTTCTGTTAAATGTTGTGCTTCTTTCCAACCTTGATCCGTATAGATACGGTGTTCAGGTGTTACATTTAACGTCATGCCATTTTGAAGGTTTATCACGTTTGTTTCTTTTTTCCCAGTCGGGAATACGGTTGCTCGACGCATTGTTACCCCTGGAATTTCATATTGACGACCGTTAACAACTTTTTTCTCTTCTTTCAAACGATTGTCCGTTGCTGTGTAAAACGACTGTGATCCTTGTTGTTTATAAAGTTCTTCAATCGTCATGAGGCCATATTCTGTTGAAATTCTAGTGCTCGGATGGAAACAAGGATTCGTTGCAACAACTTTTTGACCATATGCACTTGCATTCGTTTCATTATTCGCATTATCAATGAAGAAAATGCCAGGCTCTGCTGAATACGTAGCGCAAATGTTGATGAGATTCCACAGCTCTTTCGCGCGAATCTGTTTATAAACTCTCGTCGCAAAACCTAATCGTTCCCACTCACGTACGTCACCAATGTCGTTCCAATGGTCGTTATAATAGGCCATTTCCTCTTCCGTATAGTTGGCGACGTCAGGAAAACGTAGTTCATAAACATCGTCATTCTCAACAGCTTTCATGAATTCATCTGTAATACAGACCGAAATGTTAGCACCTGATAAGAATTCTGGACTGTGAACGCTGTACGTCCCACCGTCGCGAATCTTTTGCTCAGCATCACGAATATTGCTCTCAGTAAAACCACCGTGACCTTCTATATGCTTATAATTGACGATTCCCTGATACAATTGCATTTCATCATTTGATAATGGTGTAAAACTTAACTTTTCTTGTGCTTGCTGCTGAATAGTTTCGTCATCTATGTTCTCGATTAAGTATCTTAAAATACGTGGGTTTTGCATTTTGGAAATAATAAATTCAATCACATCTGGATGCCAATCATTCAGCATGATCATTTGTGCCAATAATTGTTACTCGCTATTAATTAGCGGGGTAGGTCATTTCTGCCCACCTCTTACACTTTCATGTAAGATCAGACTATATCTTCAAGGAAGAGAATTTTACACTTATTTCTTTACTCCCTTGTCTCGCGCCCCATAAGGACGTCTCCGTACATTATGGTTTACTTCTTCCTTAGCACACATCAGATCACCTTCTTTAACGTGATTACTTTTATTATACTCATATTTTGTGCTTTAGGAAGTTTCAATAGTCGTTGAACGTTCATCTTCATTTCTGAAGATGCTTCGCTGCTGATTGCCCATTGTTGCATCCTACTACTTTTTGAACGATCACGCTTGCCGTCACCAGCTACGTTGTCGTGTAATAGGTT
Organism: Alkalibacillus flavidus; assembly: GCF_040545925.1. Classification (NCBI taxonomy): domain Bacteria; kingdom Bacillati; phylum Bacillota; class Bacilli; order Caryophanales; family Bacillaceae; genus Alkalibacillus; species Alkalibacillus flavidus. The sequence goes on along the minus strand of NZ_JBEPMX010000015.1, from coordinate 27,296 downwards.
TTAGGGGTTTCCAGCAATTCACGAGATTTATTTTTAGACGAGGCACAACATTTTACCACGTCTCGAGCCGCCTTGCTCGACAAGGTGTGTCAATTTCGCAATATCATCTAACCACGAAACGGAACCAGATGATTTGCCGTTCACACCGCGGGCTAGTGCATTGCGTGGACGAAGCGTCGAACCATTCGTCCCAACACCACCACCGCGTGACATAATTTCCATCACTTGTTTACGGTGATCACTTATTCCTTCTCTTGAGTCTTGAACGAATGGCATCACATAACAATTAAAGTACGTGACGTCTGTGTTGGAACCTGCACCGTATAATACACGTCCAGCCGGAATAAAATTTAACTCAGATAATTCGTGATAAAATTTATTGAACCATTCTTGTCGTTTTTCTTCAGATGTTTCAACCTCTGCTAAGCCCGTCGCATTACGTAAAGCAATTTGTTCATAATAGACTTCTAATGGTTTATCAATAGCGCTTAATGACTTCTCAATCAAGCCTGTTTCTTTCGCTTCTTCGTTGTCTAATACGTGTAAATAATCATCGTCTACCCGTACCATTGCACGGTCACCTTTCAACTCATGAATGAACCCCGTGCCACGAGCAGGGAACTTCGGATCGTCTTTTACTGTTAAGACGACAAAGTCTCCTTCTTGAATCGTTCTCTTCTCCGTGTCCTTGAATGCATATCGGTCTAACATAACAAGCCGGGATACGCCTTTATGAGTCGTTGACATATCCGATGTGACCGGATGTACATTAGGAAATTGCTTAATGTCTTCATTTAATTGGTCGACATTAATTTGCAACCCTTTATCCGTTACACCTTGCATTTCATGACCTCCTTCACGTAAAATCTAATCGTTACGTCTTTTTGGTAACGTCCTAACCATAGACTAACAAAACCAACTTAAATAATCAATATATTGTGTTGTATTTTGACGATTTCGTCTATATATAGTATCAGATTCACAATTAATCGAATAAGTCAAGACTAATATTGAATAACTATAAATAATGAGGCCATAGAAATAGGTATTCTTACACACCGATAACTTAAAAGAAAATCTTTGCTTCATAACGGAAAGCCTTTTATAATATATAAGGGACTGAAAAAGAGAAAGAGGGGAACAATGATGGATGTTTTATTCGCTATATTAATCGGGGTAGCCGTAATCATTTTATTCTTTGTATTTCGAAACGTACAAAAACAGAAACATGTCAAAAATTTAACTGAAGAACAATTTAAAGAAGGCTATCGTAAAGCTCAGTTGATTGATGTTCGTGAACCGAATGAATATGAACGCGGTCATATTTTAGGTGCACGAAATATTCCTTTATCACAGTTGAAACAGCGAATTGGTGAAATTCGTGATGACCAACCCATTTATTTATATTGCCAGAGAGGTTCACGTTCAACTAGAGCAGCCAATGTGTTACGTAAAAAAGGGTATACAGGACTTAATCAACTTAAAGGCGGCTTCAGTAAGTGGACAGGTAAAATTAAACAAAAGAAAAAAGGATATTAAATTAGCCTATTAAAAACAGCCGAGCGGCATTGCGCTCGGCTGTTTTATTATGATTCCTCTCGGTAATAACGGAGAATCGGTTTACGTGCCGCTGTCGTTTCATCCATGCGACTAACGACTGTCGTATGAGGGGCTTCTTGTACCGTTTCTGGATCGTCATTCGCTTCTTGCGATATTTGATTCATCGCCTCGATAAATTCATCTAACGTTTCTTTTGATTCCGTTTCTGTCGGTTCAACCATCAACGCTTCCTCTACATTAAGTGGGAAATAAATTGTTGGTGGATGATATCCAAAATCAAGCAGGCGTTTGGCCATATCTAGCGTTCTAACACCCATTTTCTTTTGGTTTTTACCAGATAGAACAAATTCGTGCTTACAATGTTGATTATATGGTAGCTCGAATTCTTCACCTAAACGGCGCATCATGTAATTCGCGTTTAGTACGGCGCTTTCACTAACCTGTTTCAAGCCATCAGGTCCCATGGAACGAATATACGTATACGCACGGACGTTAATTCCGAAGTTACCGTAATATGGCTTAATCCGCCCAATCGATTGCGGACGATCATAGTCAAAGTAATATTGTTCATCCTGCTTCGCCACTAACGGTTTCGGTAAAAACGGGGCTAATTCATTCGTAACACCAACTGGTCCTGATCCTGGACCACCGCCCCCGTGTGGACCTGTGAATGTTTTGTGCAAGTTCAAGTGAACGACATCAAAGCCCATGTCGCCTGGACGTGTGTATCCCATGATCGCGTTTAAGTTCGCGCCATCATAATACAAACGACCACCAGCCCCGTGGACAATATCAGCCATTTCCATAATATCTTTTTCGAATAATCCGAGTGTGTTCGGGTTCGTTAACATTAACGCTGCCGTTTGTTCATCGACGACGCGACGTAAATCGTCCAAATCGACTAACCCTTGATCATTCGATTTAACTGTGACCGCTTCAAAACCAGCGACAGTTGCAGATGCTGGGTTCGTACCATGCGCGGAATCGGGCACGATAACTTTCGTACGGTTGTAATCACCGTTCGCTTCATGAAAAGCACGAATCATCATGAGCCCAGTCCATTCACCTTGCGCACCAGCTGCTGATTGTAATGTCACATAATCCATGCCTGTAATATGGCTGAGTGACGTTTGCAAATCATACATTAAAGCAAGCGCGCCTTGTACAGACGATTCAGGTTGATACGGATGAATAGAACTTAATCCTGGTAAACGCGCGACGTCTTCGTTTATTTTCGGATTATATTTCATCGTACATGACCCTAGTGGATAAAAACCAGAATCTACACCATGGTTGCGGGTCGATAACGCTGTATAATGACGCATGATTTGCAGTTCACTGACTTCGGGTAAATCAGGATTTTCCTGGCGAACGTACTGCTCAGATAATTCTTCCGCCAAATCAACATCGTCCACATCAAGTTCAGGTAAGTGATAACCTTTACGTCCTGTTTTACTCAACTCAAAAATCACCGGAAAATCTTGTTCATTAGCCATTAAGTTCACCTACTTTCGCAACAAATTGATCAATTTCTTCTTTAGAACGAACCTCCGTAACAGCAACTAACATATGGTTAGCTAATTGGTCGTTATCTCTTCCTAAATCATAACCTCCAATGAACCCTTCATCTAACAACGCTTCATTCAATTCATGAACTGGGCGGTCTAATTTGACGATGAATTCATTAAAGAAGGATCCGTCGTATAACGTTTCGAATCCAGCTTTTTCAAATGCTTTTTTCGCATATCGCGCCTTCTTCATATTCAACTCAGCCATTTCACGAACGCCTTGTTTACCTAAAGCGGTCATTGCAACGGACGATGCTAAAGCATTAAGCGCTTGGTTTGAACAAATATTGGATGTCGCTTTATCACGACGAATATGTTGTTCACGCGCTTGAAGCGTTAAAACAAAGCCACGACGACCTTCTTCATCAGTTGTTTGACCGACTAAACGGCCCGGCACTTTTCGCATTAATTTCTTCGTTGTCGCAAAATAACCACAATGTGGACCACCGAACTGCGTTGGAATACCAAACACTTGCGCATCTCCAACGACAATATCTGCACCAAATTCCCCTGGTGGCGTTAAGTAACCTAATGCTAGTGGATTACTTGATACAATCATCATTGTCTTAGGTTGATCGTTAACGATTTCTTGAATATCTGCTAACGGCTCAATCTGACCAAAAAAGTTTGGATATTGCATGACAACACTTGCCGTCTCATCATCTAATTCGGATTTTAATTGGTCTAAATCCGTTAAACCATTGTGATGGTCGATTTCCACAATATCTAAGTTAAACCCTTTCGCATATGTGTAAATAACATCTAATGATTCTGGGTGAATCGCTTTTGATACGATCACTTTTTTCTTTTTCGTTTGGCCTGCACTTAAATTAACCGCTTCAGCTAACGCAGTACCGCCATCGTACATGGACGAGTTGGCTACTTCCATACCTGTCATTTCACAAATCATCGTTTGGAATTCAAAAATCGCTTGTAATTCACCTTGCGAAATTTCAGGTTGATACGGCGTATAAGCTGTATAAAACTCTGAACGTGAAATCACGTGATCAACAATGGACGGGATATAATGTTGGTAAACGCCAGCTCCTAAAAAGGAGGTATGGGACTGCGAATGACTATTTTGTTCCGCCAGTCCTGTCATTTCTTTCATTAAGTCATATTCAGATTTAGCAGGCTTCACATTTAGTTCACCTGTAAATCGAACTGCTTCTGGAATATCTTCAAACAAGTCATTTGATGATGAAACGCCAATTGTATCAAGCATCGCTTGACGGTCTTCATCTGTCATCGGAATATAACGATGTTGCATGTTTCTCACCTCTTATCCTCTTTTATAAAATGGAGTTGGTACAATTTTCGCTTCTAGTTGACGTTTTCGAACTTGAACGCTTACGACGTTTCCTTCCTCTGCATGGTTCACATCAATTAACGCCAAACCGACATTTTTATCTAACGTTGGCGATTGTGTGCCTGATGTTACAAACCCAATCACCTCATCGCCAACTAAAACATCATAACCGTGTCTTGGGATGCCTTTATCTAACATTTCCACTCCAACTAAACGGCGACCCGGTCCATCTTGTTTTTGTTTAGCCAAAACATCTTTTCCGATAAAATCATCTTCTGTTTTCACTTTGACGGCGAATCCTATACCCGCTTCAACAGGTGTAATATCCTTGGATAACTCCTGACCGTACAATGCTAAGTTCGCTTCAAAACGGAGCGTATCACGTGCGCCTAGTCCTATCGGCTGTAACCCCTCAGGTTCACCAGCTTCCATAATTGCTTGCCATAATGCACGACCAGATGATTGGTCAATATAAATTTCAAAACCATCTTCACCCGTATAACCCGTGCGTGACACTATAGCTGTATGGTTAACACCTGTAAAGGATACGTCATCTTTAAAACGGAAAAATTTAATCTCACTTAAATCGTCATCCGTTAACTTTTGTAAGATCGATTCAGCTAATGGACCTTGCAGAGCAAGCTGTGCATACTGATCAGAAACATTTTCAATCGAAACACCATCTATTTGATGCTCTTTCAACCAGTCATAATCTTTTTCCGTATTAGCAGCATTAACAACGAGTAAATAATCATTGTCATCACGTTTATAAACTAAGAAGTCATCAACTGTGCCACCATCTGGATAACACATCGCTGTATATTGCGCTTGATTGATGTTTAGTTTCGTGACGTTGTTTGTGACCATTTTCTGTAAAAATGCTTCACTCGATTCGCCTGTTACTTCAATTTCGCCCATATGAGAGACATCAAATAACCCTGCTTTTTCCCGTGTTGCGTGGTGTTCTTCCTTAATTCCTGAAAATTGTACAGGCAGATCCCATCCGCCAAAATCGACCGTTTTGGCGCCCCATTTTTCGTATTCTGGAAAAATAGGCGTTCGCTTTAAATCAGCCATCATTATTCCCCCTTATATGTTCGTGATTAACCAAAAAAAGAGAATACCGAAAAAGGTCGGTATTCTCTCTGTCCGTTCACCTGAAAGTTTCGTCATGCAACGTTCTGCACGCTTACATCGTTGGTGGTTGATTCAATCAACACTCTCCAGAGGTGCGTCCTACAAGAGTCTGGGTGCCTGAGAGATTCATACGTTTCGCATTTGCTCCGTCGGCGTCACGTCAAGCGTGAGCTCTCCTCTTGTAATCATTCGCTTATAATATTCAATTATTAGGGCACAGTAACACTATGTAACGAATTCAATAAATCGTGCCAAAAATATGAATAAAAACTCAACTGTATTATATCACAATCAGAAAAAACGTGTAAGCGTTATCTAAAAGTTTAGGTGATTAAGATGACATTATATGTAGACGCATCCCCTATATGGGATCGGTTTAACGAAGTAAAACACGATCATAACTGCGATTGGGATACTTTTAAGCAAGCCTATCAATTAGGACAACTTTCTCTATCAAGCAGAAATCAGCTCATATCTGGTGCATATTTACCTCAATTAGAGTTACTGCCTCATCAACAAGATGCGGTGAATCAAGTGATTCACGACATGCACGGTCGAGCCATTTTAGCCGATGAAGTCGGACTCGGCAAAACAATCGAAGCGGGCGTTATTTTAAAAGAACTGATGGTCAAAGGGTTAGTAAAGCGCGCTCTCATACTCGTGCCACCCTCCCTTTTATCACAGTGGGAACAAGAACTTAATCAAACATTTTACATTCCAGCTCGTACGAAACATCGCTCTTATCCATGGGATGCCTATGACATTGTTATTTCATCACTTGATTTAGCTAAAAAAGAGCCCCATGCATCAGCACTAACAGGTCAATCATTCGATTGCATTATTGTGGATGAAGCCCATCGGTTAAAAAATCCAAAAACGAAAAATTATCAATTCGTTAAACAACTACAATCGACCTACTGTTTACTCTTGACCGCGACGCCAATTCAAAACTCTTTAGATGATATATATCATTTGATGACAATTGTTCGCCCAGGATTATTAGGCGACCGCCGTCTTTTCAAACAACGAGTGAATGATGATCAAGATAAGGATATTCAATCTATTGTACGTCAATCGATGATTCGCACACGCAAAAAAGATATCACTACACAATGGGGTGAGCGTCATATTTCAACCGAACAAATTTCATTCACAGAAGATGAACAACACGTTTATGAAGAGCTATCAACAACGAATGCTAACCAACGATTAACAACGTTAACACTCGAACGTGAATTTTGTTCTAGTCGAGAAGCATGCTACGTTTCATTACAAAAACAAGATGACCATCACCCTTTGTTATCTAAAATCGAAACATTGCCTCATCATGCCAAAGCACTTAAAACGATTGAGGTCATACAATCTATAAACCAACCTGTCATTGTCTTTACAGAATATAAATCATCACAAATTTACTTACAATGGTTATGCCAACAAAATGGGATCCGTGCTATACCGTATAATGGTGATTTTAAAAAGAGTAAGAAACAATGGATGTTGCAACTATTCGAACAACACGGTGACGTCCTGATCACGACAGATGCTGGAACTGAAGGGCTTAACCTTCAATATTGCCACCACATGATTCATTATGATCTACCGTGGAATCCGATGCGACTTGAACAACGAATTGGTCGTATTCATCGTTATGGTCAAGAGCACGACATTTATATTTATTACCTCATCATGGCTAATACAATTGAAGACTATATTTGGCAAGTATTATATGAAAAATTGAATGTCTTCGAAGGGGTTATTGGGGAATTAGATCAAATTTTAAGTCATTACGGGTTATCGACAATTGAAGAAGAGATGACCTCTATATTAGCAGAATCGTCATCAAAGGCTGAAGCCAATATTAAACTGCAAAATATGATGTCTGTTATAGAATACGAACAAGCAAAGGAAGGCGTGCGAGATGAAACAAGCTGATATTCAACCGTTCGTTAGTCAGTTTTTCAATCAACATGGCGCTCATATAACACATGAAGAAGACGGTTTTATGACCGTACAGTTGACTGAAACACTTGATAAACAATTAATGAATCGCCCTTTCTATTGGCAATATGTTGATACGATGGGGTTTGAAGGCGAGCCGATGACCGTCGCGTTTTCATTTTCTGACAAGCATCAAGACGGCCAAAGCGAATTAATCCATTTAGGCTCACCGCGATTACACCAACTGTTTCAAATCGTACAACGCGAAGGAGCATTTACAACATTATTCGAACATGCTGAAAGTGAGTCAGACACTAAAGCACTCGACCCTTGGTTTGTGATGAATGGATTTATTCAATACCAAGGCGCGTGGATCGCCGAAGAACAAATAAGCATCGGGATATTATTAACCAATGGAACGATGCGCTTTGCATGGATGGATGAGATGCAAGACCATCATTTCAAAACAATAATCCCGCCCTATCATTACAAGATCCCTACGATCATTTCTATAGAATCGGCATTACAGAAAATGACGAGTCAATTAAATGATCGAATCACAAACCAATCACAATCATTTATCAATCAATCCATCACGTTGTACAACCGTGAGATGAACTTACTACAAACATTATCGTCAGAGGATACGCAAAGTGATCAAACATTTATCAAACAATCTGAACAACATATTTACGACCGCTTATATCCAAATATATCACTTCAATGGATTAATGGAGGCATGTTTTACACGACACAACAAACGACAAAACAATTAATTCACGTTTAATGACATGACGGTTAAAAAAAGTATTTATATAAAATAATCGAATTAACACTGTCATATTTGTCATAAAAAACAAAATCAAGCTGTTACCCTCATTATCGACATAATGAGGGGTTTTCTGTCGTATTGACTTCAACGGGAAGCTATTATATAACTGTTATATATCGTTTAACTTCTTTAATAAGAGTAGGTAATGACTTGTGATCGACTTCAACGATTGTTTCTGCACAGCTTTCATACAACGATAAACGACTGTCGTATAACGCCCGCTTCACATGTTCAGGCTGTTGCCATAAAGGCCTCGTGGTATCTCCTTCTAAGCGCTTCGCTACCGTTTCATAGCTAATATGAAGCCAGACCGTAAGAAAATCATGTCTTAACACCTTCCGATTTGCCTCTTCCTTAACAATGCCACCTCCAGTCGCAACGATGACATCCTCTCGTGCGAATTCTTGTAACACGTTATATTCTAACTGACGAAAATAATCTTCTCCTTCTGTTGCAAATATGTCTGTTATTGGACGCCCTTCCCTCGTTTCAATAGCTTCATCAAGGTCGACACACGGTTTACTTACTTCTTGCGCCAACATTTGTCCTACTGTTGTTTTTCCTGACCCCATAAATCCTATTAATGCTATTGGTTTCATTATTAACCACCTATATCTTATAAAGGAGGATCGTCATGGATTATCCTGATCAATTATCTGAAACGATTTTAAAGCATGCTGTTGAGCATCACGCCACAGACATTCATTTCTCACCAGAGGAATTGGACGTCCCCATTTATTTTCGAATTAACGGCTATCGCTGGTTTTATAAGCGAATCTCGTCTAAAGAATATCAAACATTAGTCAGTTACTACAAATTTTCTTCTGGAATGGATATAGCTGAACATCGACTACCTCAAGATGGGACATTATCCTACCATGTCAATCAACAAGCTTATTTTCTTCGACTTTCAACATTACCTTTAGATGAGACAGAGAGCCTCGCGATTAGACTATTACCTAATTACCATACACCGTCATTAGATCAATTATTTTTATTTCCAGAACAACGAGACACACTACTGAATTGGATTAAACAACCAGCTGGTATCATTTTGTTCACAGGACCCACAGGTAGTGGTAAATCGTCTACGATGTTCACATTAATGCAAGAAGCGATTAAACAGTACGGTTACCAAGCCATTTCGCTCGAAGACCCGATCGAAAAACAAGTTGATCAAATTTTGCAAGTTCAAGTTAATGAAAAAGCCGGATTCGATTATGATGTCGGATTAAAAGCCGCGTTACGACATGATCCCGATGTCATTACAGTCGGTGAAATACGTGATCAAGCGACTGCATCATTTGCATTTCGTGCCGCTTTGACAGGACATTTAGTCCTTACAACCGTACACGCCAAAAACGCTACAGGCACGATTGATCGATTATTAGATATGGGAATTTCTAAGACAGATTTAAAACAAACATTAATCGGCATTGCCTCCCAAAAACTCGTCACACTATCTCATAAAGGGCAGCAATTATTCGGCCAACCGAGAGCGGCTATCGCTGAAATTTTAGAAGGCAACCAGCTACAGCAGGCGATTAATGGCTACCAAGACAAAGAAATCAACGGGTTTCAATCGTTTGAGGTTATCCAAGGAAGGGGCGTCAAGCATGAACTTATTCAATCGTCTTCATCCCCAACAGTCATCGATATCACTCAAGGATCAAGTCGATTTTCTTAACCGATTAACTAAACTGTTAAATCACCATTTCACACTACGTCGATCATTAGAATTCATGTTATATGATCCGAAGTTTAGCGATTTAGCCGAGGACCTAGTGAACCGACTCCAACAAGGGCAATCTATTGACCAATCATTTCGGGATATGAACTTTCATCCTATGATTAATGCTTTTTTATACTTTTCATCGGAATCTGGTCACATGACCGAACAGCTTATTCAATGTCATAACATGCTTAAATTACGACTTGATTTTCAAAAGAAAGCAAAAGACATTACAAAATACCCTCTCATTTTACTAACCTTTTCACTCGTTATCTTCTTTTGTATGAGTTTGTTTTTGCTTCCCATTTATAACGAGACGCTTAACAGTTTTAGTGAAGGGTCGTCCTACGTGTGGTTTAACCTTTTTGTTTCGATATTTCAAACCATTATAGTAGCAGGTATTCCTCTTCTCTTTGTCGTGATGATCATTAGCATCCTCATATACCGACGACTGCCAATCGACCAACAACTAACTGTTCTCGAGCGAGCACCTTTCATAAGACGTATTGTTCAACTCTCTACAACAGCTCAATTCGCCTTTCACTTAGGAGCCATTTTACACAACGGAAAAACGGTTAAATCGAGCTTATTAATCATGAGTGAACAAACTGATTTACGTATTATTAGTCATTACGCTAAATTAATGCTTCAACAATTAAAACAAGGTCAAACGTTGCCACAATCAGCACAAGACATTCCTTTAATAGAACCTGATTTCAAACGTCTCATACACCACAGTTTACAACAAGGGTCATTAAATAACGATTTGAAAGCGTATGCTTCGATAGCCTTGTCCTCATTAGAAGAACGAACACGCAAACTTATTATGACATTACAGCCTATTTTATATAGCTTATTAGCGATTATGATCGTCATTGTCTATGTTTTAACATTATTTCCTATGTTCCAACTGATCAATCATTTATAGAGGTGATATATGTGTTACGAAATGAAAAAGGCTTTACCTTAATTGAAATGTTAATTGTGATGCTCATTATTTCAGTTTTATTGTTATTAACGATTCCAAACGTCGTTAAGCACAATCAATTAGTTGATGATAAAGGGTGCGATGCCTTTATCGAACTGGTCCAATCTCAAGCACAATTGTACAAACTCGATCAAGGTCAGTACCCCGACACAATTGAAACGTTAGAAACAGAAGGTTATATTGATCAAACAACTTGTTCTAACAATGAAACATTAACGATTAGTGCTGAAGGTGATGTTAGTCTTGCGCCGTAGTCACTTATTTAATGACAAAGGGTTTACATTAATTGAATCCCTAGTCATATTAAGCATCATCATCGTTTTATCAACGATGAGTATGAGTGCTGTGTCATCGGTTCAACAACAAAATTTAACTGACTATGTTTTTGAAACATTTGAGCAAGATATATTTTATTTACAACAATATTCTATCCTAAACCAAACAGATCCTACCTTATTATTTTACCCCGATGACCATCGATACATCGTTTACGACAATCCATTTGAACCACCTATCATCAACCGTACATTTAACGAAGACGTGACTTTTCATACATCTCCGATTAATCACCGACTGCACTTTAAACCAACTGGCTCGATTATTAATCCTGGCAGTTTTCATATCACAATCAATAGTCAACAATATAACGTCACATTTCCTTTTGGAAAGGGGCGATATTATGTTACTGAAAAATAATAACGGATTTATATTAACTGATGCCTTACTCGCGTTATCATGCCTAATGGTTATAACCACCATCCTATTACCGTTTTTGATTCAATTACATGCAAGGCAATCAGATATTGAAAAACAGCACGACGCTTATTTGTTAATGCAATCACAATTAGAAGAACGATTACCGATAACTGAAGATAAACTCATTGACACGACATACAACGACCACCACTATACGATCAATCTTTCTCCAAAAGACCACCAAACATTAATCTGTATTGAATGGATGACGTTTAATAATGAAACCGATCGCTATTGTCACTATACGAAATCAGTTAACGAACACTAACGGCTACACGTTAATACACGCCTTAATCGCATTGACGATTATAATTGTGGTATTACCACTGACAAGCCCTATTCTTCAATCAGCTGCATCTTTAACTTCTATCTACAACCCTAATCAATTAGAGTACCGTCAATTTGATTTTTTTGTCTCATTCGAACTTAATCGTAGTCAATCCGTTCACATTGAACCCGAAGCCATTCATTTCACCCGTTTTGATGGTCGTGTGATTACTTTTGAACGGTATCAAGACTTAATTAGACGTAGGACCAACGATGATGGTCACTCCATCATGATGTTTAATGTATCGAATTTTCAAATCAACCGTGTCGATGATCACGCCTTCAAAATTTCTTTCCGAAGGCGAGGTGAAACCGTTGAGCAAGTTTTTACACACGATCTTATTACCTTCAATCAAGAATGATCACGGGGTTATCTTCCCCTACTTTTTTCTTTATTTAGTCATCATTTCAACTGTTTTAACAGCTGGGTTTCTTCACGTCCATTATCAAGCGGAACAATTAGATTGGAGCCAAAAACAATTAACCATCCAAAATTTAATCCAGACTACCTTATATGAATTCAAGCATAATATGCCAACTATTAGGACTGATTCACAATCAATAACTTATAATTACGAGACAGGTCAAGTCGAAGTCGAATACGTCGCCATTAACGACACATTGATTGATCTTCACATGATTGTCACGATTGAAAATGAAATTAATTATGAACATATGACTAAAATCGTGTATAATGTAGATAACGATTCGTCATAATAAAGAATGGTTATTGGGCCATAGCCAAGCGGTAAGGCAACGGTTTTTGGTACCGTCATGCGCTGGTTCGAATCCAGCTGGCCCAGTCTATTTTTAATAAAATAACATTTACATTATGGCGAACATCGGATATAATATGTCTGACAAGTTCCTGTACAAAGGAGGAAGAGACATGGATCGTATGTTTCGTGTTTTAGCATTTTGGACAGGTATTTTCGCCGCGTTATTCTACACAGGTGAATTTACTAATATGGCTATGTTATTTTTAGCACAAACGATCTTCTTTCTAGGGGTCGGTTTCTTAAACCTATCTGAACGCCTTTATATGTATATTTTTGGTGGTTATTTAACAGTATTCATGGTAGGTTTTACGTACTATGCAACCTTCCTATTAGAACCTGGTTTCGGTCACTAAAAAAGGCTCAACTCCATCGCGGGGTTGAACCTTTTTTATTTTTAAGTCAAAAAGGGATTGTTGACTTTTTCGACGCCAATAGTTGTTTTAGGGCCGTGACCCGGATAAACAACTGTCTCATCAGGTAAGGTGAATAACTTAGACTTGATGACGTTGATCAACGTTTCATGATCACCAAATGGTAAATCCGTTCTACCAATGCCGAGTTGAAATAATGTATCACCTGCTATGATCGTTCTGTCATCCTCAAACCAAAATGACACACTTCCAGGTGAATGACCTGGTGTATGCATTACTTCAAATCGAAACGGACCAATCTGCTGACTACCTTCAACGAAATAATGATCAGCTGGCTTAGATGCAGCAATTTGTCCTAGTTGGAACCATTCTGACCCATTTAAAGACGGATCGATCAGCCAATCCCCCTCTTGTTCATGAATATAAACAGGGACGTTAAAATACTGGCAAATATCGTCCACAGCTCCAATATGATCAAAGTGAGCATGAGTTAAAAGGATCGCAATCGGGGTTAATGACTGTGTTTCAAGATAATCGATAATGAAATGACTATCACCACCCGGATCCACAATCAATGCTTGGTCATCTAAATCGAGAATATAACAGTTTGTTCCTAGTAATCCTAAAGAAAGAGCTTTAATGTTCACAAAACGTTCCACCTTTTTTGCGTAATTTTTAGGGAAATCACTCGACATGGTGCGTGATTTTATATAAAATATACATGAGGTCTTTACGGAGCATACACAGAATTATTGTAATCATAACAAATTGATTGTTTTTCATTCAAGGAGGATCAAATATGGAAGTCGGAGAATTTGTATTTGGCATCATGATGTTAGTAGTAGCAGTCTTAAGCGCTTTTGCACTCGTACGTGAATTAAAACGACGCAACTTTTTTGCGGTTCTATTCGCAGGTGCATCGTTAGCATTATTTGGCTGGTATTCAGTTATGACTATTTTCAGTCAATTATTTTTAGCATAAAACAATCGGCTAACAGCGGTCCATTTATGACCCGTTAGCCGATTTTTTAATATCTTCTAACTTTAACAATTGCATGTGTTCATTAAAAAAGAAACGATACATCATCATTGATATAAAAATCGCACTAATCGAAACGGATGAGAAAATACTAATTGAAATGACTAACTGATATTTAATCGCTACAAGAGGGCTGACACCACCTAAAATTAACCCTGTCATCATTCCCGGCAATTGGACGAGTCCAATTGTCTTTAATTGATCGATATTCGGCATTAAGGCAGCGTTTAGCGTTGTTTTAATCGATAAATGAGCTGCTTGTTTCGGCGTGGCACCTAGTGATAATGCAGCCAATAGTTGACCACGGTTTTGTTCGAATTCATTTTTGAGTCGTTCTAACGCTAGCCCCATAGCCACCATGCTATTACCAATAACCATCCCACTCATCGGAATGACTTCTTCAGCTGTGAAAGATATCATGCCAAATCCTAACCACATTGATAACACGACTAATTCAATCGTTACTAAACCAGCAAATAACGCCAACGTCACATACGGCAATTCTTTACCTTTTTTACGTGCATGAAATGTTGCAACTGTGATCATAACAGACAACATAATTGGTATACCGATAAACGGTGGTAAATCAAACAAGTATGTTAACACAAGTCCAATTAAAAATAATTGTGCTGTCCCACGTATTGTGGACCAAATAATGTCTTTCTTGAGCCCTAACGAATAAAAATATGATATCGATAACGGTATTAATACAAATGCAATGAGCAATAACAAGGAATAAGTTGGAATATCACGGTCCATAGGCTTCTCCTTTCTACGACTTGTCTAAAAACGTTTGTAATGATGAACTTTGTGGATCGTCTAACAATTGCTCAATGTTTCCGATTTCGGCAATCTGACCGTCTTCCAAAAACAGACCTTTTGTCCCTATTCGTCTAGCTTGTTCAATACTATGTGTGACCATGACGACTGTAAGACGGTGTTGATCAATCAAATGAATCAAATCTTGTTCTACAGCTTCAATATTTCGTTCATCTAAAGCACTCGTCGGCTCATCTAACAGTAGTACATCTGGTTGATTAGCTAATGTGCGAGCTAATGAAACCCGCTGTTTTTCTCCACCTGATAATTCATCAACTTGTTTCGTCAAAAATTCTTTAGGCAAATTAACTAACTCTAATAACCTTTTCCCTTCATCAGATTGCCATTCTTCGAATAAATCTGGACCAAACCGCAGATTGTCTTCCACCGTCCCATCAAATAAATACGGCTGTTGCATGACAAGGCCTACGCGTTTACGTAATAATGTAATCGTGTAATCTTCAATCGGTTTACCTTGTAGTAATACATGGCCTGTTTCAGGATCATCCATGCGGTTGAAGAGGTGTAATAATGTCGATTTCCCTGAACCAGAAGGGCCAAAAATGATCAAACGATCACGAGGCTCAATTGAAAATGAAACATCAGATAAAACGAGTCGACTAACTTGTTGAAATTCAAACAGCGATTGCGTCATCATGAACCTCCTTCATATCTAATACTTTTAACTTATCCTAAAAAACTGGTCACTAAACTTTATGTCATAACTCGACACAATATATAAAACAAAACCCAAGCGATTTCAAAAATTAAAAAAATCGCTCGGGTCATCTCCACCTATAATTTATCTAATACAATTGTTTTTGAAACATTTTTGAGTTGCATTAAAGCATCGCTAAACTCCGACTTATTCGTCGTCTTCTTTTAATTCCTCTATCATTTCGCCGTCTTCAAAATCATAAAATCGGAAAAGATCTCCGTATATAATCTCATCAGAATAATTTAATTCTTGCTCACTTTTTTCTCTTATATCACTACACGCTTCTTCATCGACTATCTCGCCATTTGAATCGTCGTAGCAATTTCCTGCTGCATAAATATAATCTTTTCCGACGACGCGTCCATCTCTAAATGCGATAAAATCTTTTCGATCTTCTGCGAACAAGCCATTACCAAACATGATATCCTCATTATTCTCAACACCTAGCATGTTTAATAAGGTTGGCTTAAAATCAATTTGCCCTGATAAAGTCGAAATGGTCTCGCCTTCTTTTCCAGGGACATGAATAAGCATAGGGACTTTTTGCAGTTTCACTTCATCATATGGTGTAATTTCATCTTTCCCTAAAAATTGAGCCATTGATTCATTGTGGTATGAACTTATACCGTAATGGTCACCAGAAATAATAATAACAGAATCCTCGTAGATTCCTTCATCTTTCAGTTGACCAATAAATTGTTCAATGGCTTCATCAGTATAGCGCGCTGTTTGCATATACTGGTTTAATGTTTTTGAATCCGAATCATACTTATCAATCGTCGCCTCTTCCTTAGGTATATCGAATGGAAAATGATTCGTTAATGTAATAAATTTCGCATAATAAGGTTCTTCTAGATCTTTAACATAATCCATTGACTGAGTGAAGAAATCTTTATCATTTAGTCCCCAACCAATCACATCTTCCTCTTCAACATCGTACGATTCTAACTCATAAAACTTGTCATACCCAAGGTTCTCATACATCACATTTCGATTCCAAAAGCTTCCGTTATTAGCATGAAACGAATAAGACGAATAATCGAGTTGTTCATCTATAATTTTTTGGACAGAGTTATACTCATTTTGAGCATGCGTAAAAAAGGCTGCACTGTTTGATAAAGGATATAGTCCGTTATCCAGGACAAACTCATGGTCAGACGTCTTACCTAACCCCGTTTGGTGATAATAATTGTCAAAATAATAACTATCTTCTTTAAAGTCATTCAAAAATGGGGTGACTTCTTTTCCGTTCACTTTTTTATCAATAATAAATTCTTGCATCGACTCCATCGCGATATAAATAATATTTTTATCTTCAGCGACGCCTGATAAATCGATCTTTTCCTCTTCTTCATTTTCCCGCACATTTTCACTGACATAGTCATCTATTTCATTAATTTCCTTGCCATCAGCGAATATTCGTTTCGATTGAGTAGCCGTTGTCATGATGACATCATAGGCATGAAAAACTGGTAAACCTACGTTCTTCACTAAATACTCACGGTCAAAACCACGCTGAAATAACATGGGTCTTTCAATTTGTGCTAACGTAAAATTAAGGGCAATCGCTGTTAATGACACAGCAACGATTCGTTTTTTAAACACTTTAGAGAAAGCTGTTAACGGGAATAATTGTTTTTTAATAAACGTAACGACTAGAAGCAAGTCCGTAAATAGGAAAATGTCAGTTAAGTACACAAGTGATGTCACACTTGTCCCTAAATCACCGGCATTATTAAATTGAAATAATGTCGGAATCGTTACGAAATCAGTGAAATTACGATAATACATTAAATTAGCAAATAGTAACAACGATATAACGACTGTTGTGATAATGATAAACCACTTTTGCTTATTCGGTTTGAGCCAAATAGTAATCGTAAATATCAAGAAACTAACGGCTAAAGCATTTATAAATAAAATAATCTCTTGAAAAGCTGTCTCAATCGAAAGGTCGAAATAAAATCGATAAACGATATAAGTTTTAATTCCAACTAACAAGGCAGCGATCATAAACAGAGGTATTCGTTTCAGGTTTTCCATTCTTAAGTTCCCTCCACACTCTTGAAACACTCAATTCATTAGACGAATCATTTTAGATAATGTTACAAAATGTTTATTATTAATTACCCACCTAAACAATATTGTAAACCACTTACATCTTAAGATGAACTTTTTTCAGAACGCAAAATCAGTAAAGCTTGTTTGTAAGTTTCTAATGAAACTAATCCGTTTTGATAAAGTTCTTTTACTTCTTCTTCCATTAATAGTATATCAGATTCTCGATGACCAATATAGACAAAAATACCAAATTGTTTCAAGAGTTGTTGCACATCAATAAAACTTTCCAAATTATTCACCTTTCATTCGTTTTTTAGTTGGTCATAAAAGGACTGAAACTGTTCTTCATCTGGATTTAAATCCAAGGCACGTTCAATCGATTGAATCGCTTCTTCTTGTCGATCAGTTTCGGCATACAGTACACCTAAATTATAATGGGCTTCGGCTAATCGTGGATTCAGATCAATGGCTTGTTGTAAATCCGTTTCTGCTTCATGAAACTGCTCGGTTTCTAAAAAACCAATGGCTCGGTAAAAATAAATATACTCATGTTGAATATCATCCTCAAGGCTCGTCGATAACATGTCGATCATATCCTCATAATTCTCTTGTTCAAGATAATCTTGAGCCAATAACGCCAAAGCTTGTGGGTTTTCTGGCTGATCAGCATCTTGATACCCATAGTAAGCCATACTGACTATTAAAAGTAGCATCAACACACTAGCTAAAGCCGCACGGAACCATTGACGTTTATACGGAAGTTGTATGATTTGAGCAGCTAAAAAGCCTCCTAATAGCCCCCCTAAATGGGCACCATTATCAATTTGTGGCACCGTAAACCCTAACATAATATTTAAACCGACAATGAACAATAAATTCGTGCCTATCGTTTTGAAAAATAACTCCCGATAATTCATACCGAAGAAGAGCAAAGCACCAAATAATCCAAAAATCGCTCCAGATGCACCGGCTGCTACTGCATCATTCATAGCAAAACTCGCAATACCGCCAAATAAGCCAGCTAAACTATAAATAATAAAAAAACGGTACGTGCCATATATTTTTTCGGTGACATCACCTAAGAAATAAAGGGCTAACATGTTCATCATTAAATGTAATGCCCCAATATGCAAAAACATTGATGAACCAATACGCCACCATTCACCATTTGCAATAGCCGGATTGTATTTTGCTCCCCAATCAATTAAGTGCATCGTATCTGTACTACTACCATTCATTTCAAGTAATCCGAAAACAAACACGTTCACAAGCACTAAGATATAAGTTAATCGTGTCTTACCAAAAAAGAAAACACGATTAAATTCGCGTTGTTTAGCCTGATGATAACTAATAATTTTTTGTTCCAAATAGACAACTTGTCGGTCAAGTTCTTCTTCGCTCAATTGATGGTCTAATAACTCATTTAATTGATAAGTCGGCAAGCTTAATTGTTCTTTTAGTCGTTCAATTTCCTCGGTTAAATCATGTTCATTCCAATAATACAGCTTGGGTTTTGCATCATCAGATGAATGAGACTTCAATCGTTCCCAATCATCAACAGGAGCCAAATCTGACACATAAACAACGTGATATCTTTTCTGCTTACCACGAAACAATCGCGCATTTTGGTTTAAAAACTGCAGCTTATGATTATAATCGCGTTCTAAATGATTGCTCCAGTCAAACATTTGATGAGACACAGCTACTATATGACTCATGTTCTTGTGATATTTCTCCAACACGATGAAGTCGCGTGCATCTGAAATGAAACGGATCGTATAATCATGATTTAATAAACTGTCAATTAACTTTAGCATGCGATATCGTTCTCGAATATACATAGTGCTTTTCCCCGTTCATCGCCAAATTAATCTGTAATCGTATCTGCGATTTGCTGTAAACTCATGTTTGATGTTAAAACGTATGAGCCAATTTGAATCGAACGACTATAACCGTTTTCGATTAAGTATTCTCTAAAACGCGTATCATTATCGATAATGTTTTCTGAGGCCAGTTGTGACGCTACCGACTCTAACCCCATTCCAGACTCAATTGTTAATTCAAACGCTTCCACATGACTAGTTGGTTCCGATTCTTCTAATTCATTGATTTGATCTTTCAAGTCACTATTTTCTGCTTCTAATTCAGATATATCGTTATAATCATCTTCTGTTATAACGGCATATCCATTGTCTTCCAAAAATGAACGAGCACCTTCTTCAGTCATCGAATCGTCCGTCTCGTCATCATTTACTGCATCCGTTTGATCTGTTTCCGATGGTTGTTCGACGACTTGGTCCGCTTCTATCCAATAAACAGCGCCAATTAAAATAGTCGCTAACAATATACCTAATGAAAATGACATCAAGATTGGTTTCATATCGTTCTGGCGTCCTTTCTTCGTTCATTAAGCGAAAGCTTGATTATTCGCTTTTTGTTGAATAATGATTTTGATATCATCTTGAGCTAAACCTGTTTTTGCTTCAATCTCTTCATAACTATACCCTTGTTCATACAATTGTTTCACATTAGATACAATAGCAGGTTCACGTTTTGACTTGGTTTGTGTCTGTGATGAATCAGTAGTTTGTTTTGATAAATATGTTACATCATTTAAATCTAACGTATCTGTTAACAATTCCTCTTCAAGTACTTTAATTTTATTTTTCATGACGTACTGTTCTTGAATATGCGTCATCGATAGTTGTTCTAACTCTTGTTCTAATTCGCGAAAACGATTGGTCATAAAAAATGACATAATGAACAAGCTAATACCAATAGTTAATAATGTGATTAAGACATAAACCATATGATTTGTCACCCTTACTTTTATAGCTTCATGGTATTAGTTTATCATGTTCTTTGTGATAAGAGAAATGCTTTCATTGACCATATTATCGTGAATATTGTCTTGAATCTTGTATGCAATTTTGTTATGATAATTAAGTCAAAATGAATGAGAAACGGAGGGAAAGACCATGCGTGTACAAATCACTTTAGCTTGCACGGAAACAGGTGACCGTAATTATATTTCTACAAAAAATAAACGTACGAACCCAGATCGTCTTGAGTTGAAAAAATACTCTCCACGTTTAGGACGTCATACGTTACACCGTGAAACGAAGTAAAACAGTAGGGTTACCTGCTGTTTTTCTTTATATAAAGGGGTTTTAGCCGATGTACAAACAAACCTTTCGCCAACTCGCCAAACGGCTGTTGAACTATATTCCACAAGAAGACAAGCAAGAGGCGCTGACCACTATTTGTGATATATTATATACAACTGATTTATGGAAACAAGCTGAAACAATCGCTATTACCATTCCTCGAAGCATTGAATTAGATACCCACCAAATTATTGAGCAAGCATGGAAAGAAGGCAAGAAAGTCGCTATTCCCAAATGTTATCCCGATCAAAACAACGACATGAAATTTTATGAGTATACAAACAAATTAGAGTTAGAAAATGTCTATTTAGATTTGTATGAACCGAAAACCGAAGACGTACGCTACATAGCTCCGTCTCAAATTGATTTATTGTTTGTTCCAGGATTATTATATGATGAGCAAGGGTATCGAATCGGCTATGGTGGGGGCTATTACGATCGTTATTTACAACATGTCGATAACCCAACTGTCAGTATTGCTATGAAAGAACAAATGGTCACATCATTACCGACTGATGACTACGACCAGCCAGTCGATTACATTATAACAAATCGCGATTTACTCACACCTTATAAAAAAAGGCTGCAGACGACCGATGAATAATAAGTCGACTGCAGTCTTTTTTAGTTAGTCGATGGTGATTCCATTTGCTCTTCTAATTCGTCATCACTCGACTGTCTTTCTTCTTTCAATTCAAAATAAGCATCCATCGCTCGCTCACCAATCTCTAAGTTCGTCGAATGATCAGCATCTGGACCAGTATGTGGCACCATAACTGCAAACGCAACTTCCGGATTGTCATATGGAGCATAACCAACTAAATTTAAATTATTTACATCAGCTATTTCTTTTCCATCTTCATAGAGCTTTGTTTCTGCAGTCCCTGTCTTACCTGCAGGGTTATACGCTTTATCGGCAAAGTAACTTCTACCAGTACCACCTGGCTCTTGAAATGCTTGGCGAAAACCTTCTTGAACACGGTCGATATACTCACTGTTCATATCAATACGGTTCAATACTTCAGGTTCTTTCGCATCATAAAGTGGGCCTAATCCAGCTGTATCACCAGCACTATGCAGTCGCTTTACTAACGACGGTGCTAGGCGGTAACCATCGTTAGCAATCGTCGATACATACTGCCCTAATTGCAATGTCGTGTACGAATGGTACTGCCCAATCGCATATTGCATCTGCAAACCTGTACCTGGTGAATCGTTAACACCTTCATAACCACTCGATTCATACGGTAAATCAACGCCTGTTTCAACACCTAAACCAAATTGACTGTAATAATTTTCAAGATCCGCGTAGGCTTGCTGACTTTCATCTAAACCTGAATTTCTAAAATCATATCGGTGCCGCATTTCACCATTCATGCGTAACGCAATGAATCCCATATAAACGTTTGATGATTCTCTTAAAGCACCAATATCATTTAAAGAACCTAACGTCGTTGACCATGAACTAAAGGACAAATCACCATTAGCAGTTCCTGGTGGCAATTGAATCGTACGGTCTCTAATGACTTCACCTGGAGAAATAACACCTGAATCTAAGCCAGCTAATACAGTGGCTCCCTTAACAACAGAACCGGGCACGTACGCATTATAAATCGCTCGGAATGACTCGTCGTTTACCTTTGGTTCATCACCTTCTGCTTCTCGGTCGTATGCTTGACCAGACATAGCCAAGACTTCCCCTGTATTCGGGTCCATCATAACAGCCATGGCTGACTCCATATAACGATTTTCATACGGGTTTTCTTCAATTGCCTCTTGTAATTCCTCAGCTACAATCGTATCAAGTCGTTGTTGTAATTCCATATCAACAGATAATACTAAATCTTTACCGCGTTCACCTTCGCGGACGACTTCACTCGTGATGACGTTCCCACTAGAATCCGTGATGTGTTCTCGGATTTCTTTTTTCCCTGACAATTGCAGTTCATAGTATTCTTCTAAACCGTTACGACCGACTCGGTCATTTCGTTTATAATTATGTGATAAGAAATAGTCTAACCGATCGTTCGGTAAGCCTTTTTCAATACTGCCGAGAAAGCTTTTAAACGTGTTATCATATAAATACTGACGTTCCCAATCGGTTGCGACGTTGACACCTGGGAACTGATTGACATGCTCGGCGATGATCGCATATTCTTCATTTGTAACAGCTTCACCACGTTGAATAATATACGGCGTTAAGGCACTTGCACGATTTAATTTCCGAAACAACGCAACTATTTCAAGCTCTTCTTCACCGATCTTATCTAAGTCACTCTCATTAATATGATCCAAAACAGCTTGATATTTCTCGTCATCATCTAGATCCTTTTCTGCTTCAGTCAATCGGTCATAATACGTTTGACGGTCATCAAGTAATAAGTAATCTTTCAAATCACGTTCTGTCACGGATTCAATATCCTCTTCTGGCATCGAAATATAATCAATTAAGTTCTGAGCCAGCTCTAAATTATCGTCTGGTTGCACATTTTTCGGCGGTGTATACGTAATCGCTAATACGGGTTCATTATCGACGACAAGTTCACCATTCCGATCGAACATTCGCCCACGCGGCACTGGGGTTTCTGATATATCTTGATTCGTTCGATTAATTTCTTCTTGTGCGTCTTGTCCATACAATATTTGAATAACACCTAACTGTAAAATTAGGAGCGAAAATAACAAAAAGATGAAGAAAAACAATAAATTAAGTCGAAGGGGTAAATGTGATTTGCCTTGTTTCTGTTTCACGTTATACTCCTCTCCCTTCTAGTCGTTAATTGTATTATAGCATCATTTAATACATCCGATAAGAAGAAAGATACAACAGATTTTTGTCAATTAAGACGAATAGCTTCGAACCACTAACATATTAACGAGTAAATACCCTGTCCCAAATAATACGATCGCATACGTCATCCAGGTCGTTTGCGGTAAAAACATAAGCCCGATAAGAAATATAACAAGCGATATCGCCCGACCAAGATTTAAAGACATCTCCCGCAAAATAATGTACTCGATACGGTATTCTTTAACATCATAAGCTTCACCAATGACATCATATGAAATCGACATAAACGGGGCGTAAAACAACGGAAACATAATCCCGATGATCGCGCCATAAACATAAAATTCATATGGCAAATCGGATTGAAGTAACCAAAAAACAGACAAATACAATGTCACAGCCCCAACAGTAATAAAACGCAAACGATTATAGGGTGTCACATATTTTGCCACAATACGATAAGCAATTAGCGACGTTAAAGCATAAATAAAATTGTAAATACCGACTGTTAGCTCACTTGTTGTTCCAATAAAGACAATCAATCCGACTAAAAATAAAAAGACGCCTTCACGCGTACCTTGGAAAAAATGAGCGTATAACAATTGTCTCCAAGAGTCATTTTGTTGACGTTCCTCTAACGCTACGCGTAAACGATACCGTTCATTGACTTCTCTCCTCTCCATAAAAAAGCTAAAGACAATCGCTAATACAAACAATAAGAGTGAAATGAAAAAAATCGTTAAATAACCACTATATCCATCTAATAACGTAATAATAGCACCAGCTGTAATTGGACCAATCATCCCGCTAAATGATTGCAACATCCCTAATGTGCTATTAAAAAAATCGCGAGTGTAAGGTTCTGTTACTTCAAACGTTAACACATTGTAAGCTAACCAAAAGAACCCATACCCTGCGCCAAGCAAAAACCCTAACACATAATTATACGTTGCCGCATGATCTCCAAATGCTAATACTGAGATGAAGAACAAACTAATTAGCGCTATTCCTATTCGCAAAATGAGTACTCGATCAATTTGTTTAGCCCATTTACCAAATAATAAATATGTAGCCGTTTGTGTGATGGCAATTAATAAATTGTAAACAGCCACAACTTCGATATCTTCTGACTGTTTCCATAAAAAAATGTTTACGAAAATATTCGACAAGAAGATCCCTAATGTATAAAGAAACCCAATCAATAATAACAACTGTAAATTGTGGCGTTCATGTTCAGTTACGCGTTCATCCAACTGATTAAAAAAAAGCATCTAACTCCCTCTTTTCTGTCACTTATTTTTGACAGCTAACAGATGCTTATACAAATTCAACAATAAAAAAGCTTGCATTCGATTATAAATCGAATGCAAGCTTCAAAAAGTTATTATTTAGCGTCTTCGTAACGCTTACTAACTTCATCCCAGTTCACGACGTTCCAGAATGCTTCAATGTAATCCGGACGACGGTTTTGGTATTTAAGATAATAAGCATGTTCCCAAACGTCGATACCTAAAATAGGTGTAACACCATCCATCACTGGTGTATCTTGGTTTGGAGTAGACGTGATTTCAAGGTTGCCATTTTTAACGACTAACCAAGCCCAACCTGAACCAAAGCGACCTGTTGCCGCTGCTTTAAATTGGTCTTTGAAATCATCGAAACTACCGAATGCTTCGTTAATTTTCTCAGCTAATTCGCCAGTTGGCTGCCCACCGCCGTTCGGTGATAAAACAGTCCAAAATAGTGAGTGGTTTGCATGCCCACCACCATTATTGCGTACAGCTGTTTGAATGTCACTTGGTAGTGAATCTAAGTTTTGTAAAAGTTCTTCAAGTGATTTGTCCTGAAGATCGCTATGCCCTTCAAGTGCGGCATTCAACTTCGTAACATACGTATTATGGTGCTTCGTGTGGTGAATGTTCATCGTTTCTTTGTCAATGTGTGGTTCCAATGCATCATATGCATAAGGTAACTCTGGTAGTTCAAATTTAGCCATCATTAATTCCTCCTTCAACATAATACGGTGGATATTTTTTCAGAATTTCCACTCAAGTAAAAGACTATCAACCGCAATAAAATATTGCAAGCCTTTTGCTTTAATCAACTTTCACATATCTTATACCACATCACATTTTGTCTTAAACATTCAGAATTTAAATTTAATAATCAGAAAAGTATGCTAATATAGAATTCAATAGGGAGGGTTTTATATGGGAAATACATACACTATCACAGGTTTTCCAGGATTTTTAGCTAATTTTTTAGTCCGTGAACTGTGCCAAATGCCGTCTGTAGAACAGATTTACTTATGTGTCCTACCAGATACCAAACATAAAGCAGAACATACACTGAAGTCGATCACTGACGATTTAGCTGTCACACCTCGCATCACCATCATAAACACGGATATAACGGATC
The DNA here is from genome assembly GCF_040545925.1 of Alkalibacillus flavidus. Lineage (NCBI taxonomy): Bacteria > Bacillati > Bacillota > Bacilli > Caryophanales > Bacillaceae > Alkalibacillus > Alkalibacillus flavidus. The sequence goes on along the minus strand of NZ_JBEPMX010000015.1, from coordinate 989 downwards.
CAAACCTAACATGGGATCATGAAACGTATGACCGAGTATGTCATGATACGACCCATTTAATCCATTTGGCTGCGATATACGATTTAGCCGTGCCTCACGACCTCGCTTTCCAAGTGAATGTTCTTGGCACAAAACACGTTAATACATTAGCAGAACATTGCGACCAGCTTACGCACTATTTATATTTTAGTACAGCCTTTGTGGCCGGGAAACAACAAGGCGTTATAAAAGAAACTGAATTAAATCATGATGCAATGTTTAAAAATCATTATGAACAAACAAAGTACGAAGCTGAAGTATTTGTTGAGGAGTTAAAATCACGAGTGCCAACCACCATTGTGCGTCCTGGTATTGTTGTTGGCGATTCATTAACAGGAGAAACAGATAAATTCGACGGTCCATATTTTTTACTCAATAGCTTAGCTAAATTTAAGTATGCTCCAATCCTGCCATTCATCGGTAATGGTAATGCAAGGGCTAACTTTGTTCCGATTGACTATATCGTGAATGCATCCCTTCACCTGCTTCATAGCAACCGAGCTATTGGTCAAACTTTTCACTTAACGGATCCAAGACCCTATCATGCTCAAGAGGTTTATACAATGTTCGCCCAAGCATTTTTAGGTAAAAAGCCACGCGGAAGATTACCAATTACGCTCGCTTATACCGCTTTACGCCTTAAACCTATAAGACAGTGGTTAAGCATTGAACGCGAAGCCCTTGATTATTTTAACTATGATGTCTATTTCGATTGTCAAAATACCTTACAAGAACTCAAACACACCAACATTCAGTGCCCTGATTTTCGCACGTACCTCCCTCATATGATTGATTATTATATGAGACATCAACACGACCCAACAAAACATGTTCAAATCCAATAATTTATTGACATGACAGTTTGTCAATTTAAGTGCAACAGTTCTTCTTGAAAAGCTTCGTGTGTCGATTTCCAATTCAAACATTTTCTTGGTCTATGATTGATTAAG
>NZ_JBEPMX010000014.1:0-62420 GCF_040545925.1 Alkalibacillus flavidus | reverse complement strand
CAAGAAAAATTAGGCTACCTTCCTCCAATTAAGTTTGGAGAAAAAGTAGCCTAAGAAGGTGTTTTATCTTTGTCTCATTTTACTAGGTCAGTCTAGATGCTCACCACTTTTTTGTGTGTCAGATGATAATTTTTTATGATTAACATTGCATGAGCCAACAGTTTTCGATAAAATTCAAGAGATATTGTTAAAAGGAGTTGTTCGTATTGGGTAAAGTTTACGTATTTGATCATCCGTTGATTCAGCACAAACTGACATTCATCCGTGATAAAAACACAGGCACGAAAGCGTTCCGCGAGCTCGTTGATGAAGTTTCGGCACTTATGATGTTTGAGATTACACGCGAATTGCCGCTTGAAGAAGTGGAAGTGGAAACGCCAGTGGACACTGCGAAGTCGAAAGTGTTAGCCGGTAAAAAAGTAGGGATTATCCCGATTTTACGCGCTGGTTTAGGTATGGTTGACGGCATTGTTGATTTAATTCCGGCTGCGAAGATTGGTCACGTCGGGTTGTACCGTGACCCAGAGACCCTTAAACCGGTCGAATATTATATTAAATTACCGTCTGACATTCATGAACGTGAGTTAATTGTAACGGACCCAATGCTTGCGACAGGTGGTTCGGCTATCGAAGCGATCCATTCATTGAAAAAACGCGGCGCAACGTACATTCGTTTAATGTGCTTAATCGCAGCGCCAGAAGGTGTAGAAGCCGTGCAAGAGGCGCATCCTGACATTGATATTTATGTCGCTGGTTTAGACGAACGATTGAATGAAAAAGGCTATATTATTCCAGGTCTCGGCGACGCAGGTGACCGCCTGTTCGGGACAAAATAACGCAGAAACGACAGCCCCGCGCTGTCGTTTTTTTAGGCCTTTTCCGAGATTGTCTGACAATCCCGCAAAAATGTCTAACAATCATAGGGACGTGTTAGAAAACGTGTCGCATATCTTCCCTTGAGTTCGCTCAAACTATGTGCGGAGGAGTGATGTCGATGCGTTTTTTGACTTTGATGCCCATAATCGTAATTGCCATATTAAATATGCCACCAACGTCAGCGGATGAATTACCGTGGATTATTGAAGTGGATCAAAACGTTGATGAAGCAGTCGACGACATAACCCGAGATTATCCGTTTCTAACGATCATCGATACATATGACACATTGCTCAATGCTGTTGCTGTCAAAGGTGATAAAAATGACATCGCTCAATTGCATCAAGAAACATGGGTGACAAGAGTCACACAATCAAAAGAGTACAAAACGCCAGCCATTCAATCATCTGCCAACGGACAATCATTAACCATGCCCGATTATCGACTAAATGTAACTAAAGCAACCGGTCAAGGCGTCAAAGTCGGAGTCGTCGATACGGGTATCGATTACAACCATCCAGACTTAAAAAATACTTATCAGGGCGGCTATGACGTTATTGATTTGGACGACGACCCGATGGAATCGACACAACAAGACGGTTTTCCGACGAACCACGGCACGCATGTTGCGGGTATCATTGCGGCGAACGGGGATATGCATGGTGTTGCGCCGAATGCTGGTATTTATGCTTACCGCGCATTAGGGCCAGGTGGTACGGGGACGTCCGCGCATGTGCTTGCTGCGTTAGAACAAGCGGTCAACGATGATATGGACATTATCAATTTATCGCTCGGGACGGATGTGAATTCACCTGATACGCCGTTAGCACAAGCTGTTAATCAAGCGTTTGATTTAGGTACACTTATTGTCGTCGCATCTGGTAATAGCGGTCCTGATCCGTGGAGTGTTGCGACACCGGCGACAGCGAAACATGCGATAACAGTCGCAGCGGGATCATACAATCAATCTCGACCCATATTGAATATATTCGGCCACAAACCGATCCCCATCAAAGCGATACCGAATAGCGCTCCGTGGCCTGAAGAAGAGAAAATGCCGTTCGTTCATGCACCTAATTTCGATCAACTAGAAAAATCAGTCGGAAAAGCGATCTTAACACCGAAAGCGAACCGGTCGTATGCTGAAATCGTCGGTGAAGCGATTCAACAAGAAGCCGAAGCATTAATCATCTATTCGGATGACGATCCCAACGAATGGTCATTTGTCCCAGCTCCCATGCCTGTGATGTACCTGACTGATGCTGAAGCGAAAACATTACGCGAATCAGACGATTGGATCGAGATCTCGACAGAAGCGGTGCCGAATGACATTGCCCCGTTCAGTGCGCGAGGGCCGGTGACACGCGATTGGTCGATAAAACCAGATATACTTGCACCTGGTGTTGATATCGTCAGCACCGTCCCTGATGGTTATGCATCATTTCAAGGGACCAGTATGGCTGCGCCGTATATTTCAGGTATTTTAGCGTTGTTAAAAGAACAGCAGCCGCAAGCGACACCGCACCAGTTGAAGCAGCAATTATTGACGCATACTGAAATTCCCGATCAAGAAAGCCGGCCCACTGAAATCGGCGCAGGTTGGTTAGATACCGAAGCGCTTTTCCAACAATCATTCGAAATCGATTCACCACAACTGAACTTCGGCAAAATAACACCCGAATCACAAGCTCAAACACAATCTGTCACCATTCGTAATACAGGCGATCAATCATTAACTATCAATTGGGACATTCCGAAACGTCAAAATGGGATTCGTTGGGAACTGCCACTGACACAAACAATCCCCGCAAACGAACACAAAACATTCGAGGTCAAAGCCCATTTTCGCCCAGATCAATTAACAAAAGGTATTCATGAAGGTTACCTATCCTTGCAACTAAATTCAGAATCGATCACAATGCCTTATTTATGGGTAAATGAATCAGCCGAACACCCACGTGTGAATGTCGAAGTGACAACAAAGCCGTTCGATCCAAATGACTTCGTTTTAACATATTATTTGTCTCAGCAAGTGAAAGCCCTTACAATAGACGTGTATGATGCGTTTTTTACCCACGTGGATACAGTGGTTGAAAAGACGCAACTTGAACCAGGGGCACACGAAACATCAATCGACATGACATCGTGGCAGTCTGGTGTTCACTACATCATGATCAAGACAGAAGACAGTGATGGAACGCATTTTCGTATGCTTGAGTTTAACCAATCATAAGTCACAAGGTTGTCATAAAAATCGGCGGAATTTCCTCCTGATATCAATTGACTTATAATAGGTGCTATTGTATGCTAATCTAGTGTGGAATGTTTAGGCCTAAAGACGAAATATGATGAAAAATCACACCCACTTCGTCTTATGAAAAGGGTTTATTTTGCACGAGTTAGTCTGAATTTTTGTGATTGGTAGGTTACGCTTATGAAGCATCCACTAAAAGGGATGGCAATCACATCAGCTATTTTAAGCTACTTGTCCGGATCGGCAATTGTCGGCATTTTTGCAGGACGGTGGTTAGATAGTGTCACTCAGACAAGCCCTCTATTTTTAATTATCGGGTTGTTCTTTGGCTTAGCCGCAGGTGTGTATGGCACGATTCAATTAGCTAATAAGTATTTAGGAGACGACACATCATGACTGATTATGCCACAATGGCAAACCGTCAACGTAAGTGGATGCTTTACGCATTAGCCATCTCATTTGCAGGTTGGGGATTGACTGATTATAAGCCCGTTTTTGCTGGATTGATCTTAGGTTTACTAGTAGGCCTGTTCAACCTCTTTTTATTGCAAAAACGTGTTGATGTTATCGGTGAAAAAGCAGCGAACAACCAAGCAGCGAAATCTTTCGGGATGTTATCTCGTTTTGCAGCAGCGATCTTAATTGTTGTACTCGCAACTCGATTTCCCGAACACATCAATCTTTTCGCAGCAATAGCAGGTTTAATGACACCTTATCTTGTCATTATGATAGATTTTATTTTCCATCACAAAGAGACTACCACTACGAAAAGGGGTGAATGATGTGGATCACGGTTCTCCTAAAATCGAAGATGCCTTTGGGATCGGTTGGCTAGATTTCAACATTTCTAATATGATTATGACATTTGTTGCGGCCCTTATTGTCTTTATTATTGCTGTCATCGGTAGTCGCAACTTACAACGAAAGCCGACAGGGTTCCAAAACTTCCTTGAATGGATTGTCGATTTCGTCAAAGGCATGATTTCGAGTACAATGGACTGGAAAACGGGAAGACGTTTCCTTCCATTAGGGTTAACACTTCTCATGTACATATTTATTGCCAACGTACTTGGTATTATGTTCATGGTTGTTTACGATGGCGAACTTTGGTGGAAATCGCCAACAGCTGACCCGGGTGTGACGTTAACGCTAGCCGTTATGGTTGTGGCATTAACGCATTATTACGGTGTTAAACTGAAGGGGACGAAAGGCTATGTAAAAGAGTTTTTCTCACCAATACCAATTTTATTTCCACTGAAGATTATTGAAGAGTTTGCCAACACATTGACGCTAGGTATGCGTCTTTACGGTAACATCTATGCAGGTGAGGTTTTATTAACTTTACTCATTGGTTTCATGGCAACCGGGGCGATGGAAGCAGTCGCTGGTGTTGTGCCAACATTATTATGGCAAGGATTCAAACTATTTATTAGTGGTATCCAAGCATTTATTTTCGTGATGTTAACAATGGTTTATATGTCACACAAAGTGAGCGATGACCATTAACATGATAAACAAATCATTTTATTACACAATTAGAGGAGGATCATAAAATGGAATTATTAGCAGCTGCAATCGCAGTAGGTTTAGCGGCACTTGGTGCTGGTGTAGGTAACGGTTTAATCGTAAGTCGTACAGTCGAGGGTATTTCACGTCAACCAGAATTACGTGGTGCTCTACAAACAACAATGTTCATCGGTGTAGCCCTAGTAGAAGCGGTACCGATCATTGCCGTAGTTATTGCATTCATGGTTATGTAATAAACCCTTATTACATGACAGCGACATAATGGCGAAGTGACATTAGAAGCTTCGCCATTCCTTTATGTTAGATTGAAACAAGATGTCTAAAAGGAAACCGAACTTTCGCTTAATTGGCGGTTGTAGTCGATTTTCCTTTTAAGCCTTAAATGAATGATTAGGCGAAAGGAGTGAAGGCTGTGCTAGACCCACGTTTGTTTATTTTAAACGCTGAAATGGGATTTAATGCTGGTAGTATGATTATCCAGTTAATCATGTTCATCATTCTTTTAGCATTGATCACGAAGTTTGCTTGGCGCCCACTTATGAACGTCATGCAAGAACGTGAAGAACATGTTGCGAATGAAATTGATACAGCAGAAAAGAACAGACAAGAAGCTGAGCGTCTCATGCAAGAAGCGCAAGACGAATTGCAAGGCACTCGTCAAAACGCGCAAAAGATCATTGAAGATGCGAAAGAAACAGCGAAGTCTGAACAAAATACGATGATTGCTGAAGCGAAAGAAGAAGCACAACGTATTAAAGACAATGCACGCCAAGAAATCGAACAAGAGAAAGAGCGTGCTGTCCAAGCACTTCAAGAACAAGTTGGGACTTTATCTGTTCAAATTGCAAGCAAGGTAATTGAGAAAGAATTAACGGTGGATGAACAAGAAAAGCTGATTAACGAATACTTAGAAGAAGTAGGGAAGAGCAAATGAGTCAATCAGCAGTAGCGAACCGTTATGCCATTGCATTGTTTGAACTCGGAACAGAACAGTCTAACTTACCTCAACTAGAAGAAGAATTAACAGCAGTGCGTCAGGTGTTTGACCAAGACGACACATTATTAGCTTTTTTTGATAATCCACGCGTATCAAAAGACGACCAAAAACAGTTTGTGCGAGACGTCTTTAAAGATACGACACAAACTGTGACAAACTTATTATTCGTGTTAATCGACAACGGTCGCATTAACGATTTAGATAACATTGTGACGTCTTTTGTGGACATGAAAAATGAAGCAAGAGGCATTGCAGAGGCTGTTGTTTATTCTGTTCATGCACTTTCAGATGAAGATAAAGAGCGAATCCGAGACACATTTGCGAAAAAGTTAAACAAAAACACCCTTCGCATTGAAAACATTGTCGATGAAAGCATTATTGGTGGATTAAAAGTACGCGTCGGAAACCAAATTTACGACGGTACAGTCGCTCGTAAACTTCAACGCATTGAACAGAGCGTTGTGTCTGCAAACAAGTAAAGATAGGGGTGAAATGGATGAGCATCAAAGCTGAAGAAATCAGTGCGCTGATTAAGCAGCAAATCGAAAACTATGATTCAGATATAGAAGTCAATGATGTCGGTACAGTTATCGAAATTGGTGACGGTATCGCACGTGTACACGGTCTTGACAACGTTATGTCTGGTGAGCTCGTTGAATTCTCAAACGGTGTCATGGGTATGGCCCAAAACCTAGAAGAAGACAACGTCGGTATCGTCATCCTCGGTCCATTCACAGAAATTCGTGAAGGTGATGAGGTTCGTCGTACAGGCCGTATTATGCAAGTTCCAGTAGGTGAAGATTTAATCGGACGCGTCGTCAACGCATTAGGTCAACCAGTAGACGGTAATGGCCCAATCGAAACGACAAAAACGCGCCCGATCGAAGCAAAAGCACCTGGCGTTATGGACCGTCAATCCGTTGAAGAACCACTTCAAACAGGTATTAAAGTTATCGACTCCATGGTACCGATCGGTCGTGGTCAGCGTGAATTAGTAATCGGTGACCGTCAAACAGGTAAAACATCTGTTGCGGTTGACACGATCCTTAACCAAAAAGAAGAAGACGTTATTTGTATTTACGTCGCAATCGGTCAAAAAGACTCAACGGTTAGCGGTGTTGTTGAAACGTTCCGCCAACACGGAGCACTTGACTATACAATCGTTGTGAATGCCGGTGCATCTGAACCAGCACCATTATTATACCTAGCACCATATGCAGGTGTATCAATGGGTGAAGAGTTCATGTATAACGGTAAACACGTCTTAATCGTTTATGATGACTTAACGAAGCAAGCAGCGGCTTACCGTGAGCTTTCACTTCTATTACGTCGCCCACCAGGACGTGAAGCATTCCCAGGTGACGTATTCTTCCTACACTCTCGTTTACTAGAGCGTGCAGCGAAGTTAAGTGACGAAAAAGGTGGCGGTTCGATTACAGCCCTACCATTCGTTGAAACACAAGCAGGTGACATCGGGGCATACATCCCGACAAACGTTATCTCCATTACAGACGGACAAATTTTCTTACAGTCTGACTTATTCCACTCCGGTGTACGTCCAGCGATCAACCCTGGTCTATCCGTATCCCGTGTCGGTGGTTCAGCACAGATCAAAGCAATGAAGAAAGTTGCCGGAACATTGCGTTTAGATTTAGCGTCATTCCGTGAGCTAGAATCATTCGCACAATTCGGTTCTGACTTAGATAAAGCAACACAAGCTAAGCTAGACCGTGGTCAACGTACAGTCGAAATCCTAAAACAAGGCCTAAACAAGCCGCAACGTGTTGAATACCAAGTGGCGATTATTTATGCACTTGTTAATGGTTTCTTAGACGACATCCCGGTTGAAGATGTTGTTCGTTTCGAAGAAGAACTACATGCTTACCTAAAACAACACGGTGATGAAGTACTTAGCCATATCCGTGAAACAGGTCAATTACCTGACAAAGAAGCGTTTGATAAAGTCATTAGCGACTTCAAAAACACATTTGTCGTATCGCAATAATAAGGAGCTAGTCTCTAAATAAAGGTGGTGAGACGTTGTGGCATCGTTACGCGAAATAAAAACACGCATAGGCTCGACCAAAAAGACGAAGCAGATCACGCAAGCGATGGAAATGGTATCAACTTCAAAGCTGAAAAAAGCTGAAGAAAACGCCAAAAATTTCGTTCCGTACATGGAAAAAATTCAAGATGTCGTTTCAAGTATTGCATCAGGCAATATTGAAGTTGATCATCCAATGTTAACTTCCCGTCCGATTAAAAAGACAGGTTACATTGTCATCGCATCAGATCGTGGTTTAGCTGGACCTTATAATACGAACGTATTGCGTAAGATGAATGAAGCGATCCAAAGTCGCCATCAATCAAAAGACGAATACACGATTATTCCAATTGGTAAAGTTGCGCGTGATTTTTGCCGAAAACTTGATCTACCAATCGCACATGAAATCACTGGTTTACCAGACCAACCAACGTTCGCCGAGATTAAAGAAATCGCGAACTATGCAGTCAACCTTTTCGCAGAAGAAGAGATCGATGAATTAAACTTAATTTACAATCACTTCATTAGTGCGATTAGTCAAGAAGTAACCGAAACGAAAGTGTTGCCGTTGACTGATATTGAAGCTGGTGAAACACAGACGAGCATGTACGAGTACGAACCCGATCAAGAGCAAATTTTAGAAGTGTTATTGCCACAATATGCTGAAAGCCTTGTGTATGGCGCCTTATTAGATGGTAAGGCAAGTGAGCACGCGTCTCGTATGACGGCAATGCGTAACGCAACGGATAATGCGGAAGACATTATTGATGAATTAACGTTATCGTATAACCGTGCACGTCAAGCAGCCATCACACAAGAGATCTCAGAAATTGTTAGTGGTGCAGCAGCACAAGAATAGATCGTTTTTGTATATGAGCAGTTAGGAGGGAAAAGGATGAGTAACGGACGTATAACACAGGTATTAGGTCCGGTCGTCGACGTTAAGTTCGATAACGGCGAATTACCTGAAATTTATAACGCCCTAGTCGTCAAAGGTGAAGGCGACAGAAATCTAACGTTAGAAGTTGCTCTACACCTTGGTGATGATGCAGTTCGTACCATCGCGATGGACTCAACAGATGGTTTAGTCCGTGGTATGACTGTTGAAAACACAGGCGCACCGATTAGTGTACCTGTAGGTGAAGCGACACTAGGCCGTGTGTTCAACGTAACAGGTGAACACATTGACTTAGAAGAGCCAGTTTCAAAAGATAACCGTCACGATTCGATCCACCGTCAAGCACCGAAGTTTGACGAGTTAGCGACCGAAACAGAAATCCTTGAAACAGGTATTAAAGTTGTTGACTTGCTTGCTCCTTATATTAAAGGTGGTAAAGTTGGTCTGTTCGGTGGTGCCGGTGTAGGTAAAACCGTTCTAATCCAGGAGCTTATTAACAACATCGCTCAAGAGCACAGCGGTATTTCCGTATTCGCCGGTGTTGGTGAGCGTACACGTGAAGGTAACGACCTTTACTACGAAATGAGCGATTCTGGCGTTATTAAACAGACTGCAATGGTGTTCGGTCAAATGAACGAACCACCAGGTGCACGTATGCGTGTTGCTTTAACTGGTTTAACTATGGCTGAATATTTCCGTGATGAACAAGGACAAGACGTTCTTTTATTCATCGACAACATTTTCCGTTTCACACAGGCTGGTACGGAAGTGTCTGCCTTACTCGGACGTATGCCATCAGCCGTTGGTTATCAGCCAACACTTTCAACAGAAATGGGTCAGTTGCAAGAACGTATCACATCAACGAAGACTGGTTCGATCACGTCGATCCAAGCCGTTTACGTTCCTGCCGACGACTATACAGACCCAGCGCCAGCAACGACATTCGCACACTTAGACGCGACAACAAACTTGGAGCGTAAGTTGACAGAGCAAGGTATCTACCCAGCGGTGGACCCATTATCGTCAACATCTCGTGCGCTTGACCCGAATATTGTTGGTGAAGAGCATTATAATGTAGCGCGTGAAGTGCAAAAGACACTACAGCGTTATAAAGAACTTCAAGACATTATCGCTATCCTTGGTATGGATGAGCTTTCTGATGAAGATAAACAAGTCGTCGCTCGTGCACGTCGTATTCAGTTCTTCTTATCACAGAACTTCCACGTTGCGGAGCAGTTTACAGGACAACCAGGTTCTTATGTATCGGTTGAAGAAACAGTTAAAGGTTTCCAAGAAATTTTAGCTGGTAAATATGACGACTTACCAGAAGATGCGTTCCGTTTAGTTGGACGTATTGAAGACGTTGTCGAAAAAGCAAACAACATGGAACAATAATGGGACTTTAAGCGGCAATTAAAGTTGCCGCTTAATTCGAGCCCAAGGAGGGGTAAGATTGAAAACACTAACTGTGAGTGTTGTCACTCCTGACGGCCCTGTACTAGAAGAATCATATGATATGGTAAGTGTAAGAGCAGAAAGTGGCGAGCTTGGTATTCTACCAGGACACATTCCATTAGTTGCTCCTCTCACCATTAGTGCAGTTCGACTTAAAAAAGAAGGCAATACTGACCTTGTAGCAGTAAGTGGTGGCTTTTTAGAAGTGCGTCCTGATAAAGTGACGATCTTAGCACAAGCGGCTGAACGGCCTTCAGAAGTTGATACAGAACGCGCTGAAGAAGCGAAACAACGCGCTGAAGAACGTTTGAATCAAACCAAATCTGAAGACATCGACTTCAAACGTGCCCGTCTCGCATTAGATCGTGCCATCAACCGTTTAGACGTCGCAAAATAGTTAAGATCTGGCCCGAACGGTCAGGTCTTTTTCTATTCTCACTTAACTTATTAAATAATTGCAGTGATTTATTAGATAACTGCTCTAACTTATTAGATAATTGCAGTGATTTATTAGATAACTGCGCTTACTTATGAGATAACTGCACTTACTTATGAAATAACTTCGACAAGTTATTTCATAAGTAAGGTAAGTTATTTCAAAAATTGATGTGATTATGAGATAAGTAAGAGGATGTCTTGAAAATAGAGGGAAGAGTATCATGATATAACGTGCGGATCTGCGGATTCTTGTCGTCATTTCCCGGGAAATGCATCAAACTGTCATAAAATACATGCGTGTGATCACGAAAGAGGTGTTATAATGTTAATGCAACAAGGTGTCGATGCATTAATCGGCATTACATCGCATATTATTTTTATTATTTTAGCTTGGAAAGGCCTCGATGCCATTAATATTCAAGCACTATTTAAGAAAAATAAAGAAATCGAAAGCAAATTATTATGGATTTTACTATCAATCGCTTTAGGCGTCACCGTTAGCAATTTCTTTTTAGACTTTGTCAATTGGTCACAAAAATTATCCTATTTATTATAAATACCCGACTGATCGTTTAAAAATGAAACGCATGGACCATCCTTATATTAAAAGGGGATGTTATTCATGCGATTAAAACTATTAATCTTAATCAGTGTATGTCTATTAAGTTCATTTGAACACGTTTCACCGGCAGCATCAGGTATTCATACCGACATTACAGAACTATCAAACTATGTATCTACGATGAATTCCGATGACATTACTTTTGACCTAAAAATGAAAGTAACCCTTCAAACAAATGAACTAATTTCTTATAAAGAAGCATTGGATAAACAAATCAAGGGTAATGACCTACATAAACGAGATAGCATCGACGAATCGTTATCAATGGTGCAATTAAATGAAGACCGCGGTCAACTTATATATCAGATTCGAATAACATCATGGAACGATTCTATGACAAAACACATCAAATTATTGCTTAATTCACGAGATTTGGCACCTTTTTTCGAAAATGGGACAGTATTCACTTGTTTTCAAGCAAAATTTGATGGTAAAATCGATAGTAATTTGTTTTTAGAAAATCTAATACAAGATTTCCAAATTGAGTTAAATAGCCACCTAGAAGATGATCTATTAACGGTCGTAAGTGGCTACACTGACAAACTAACTCAAGCTATACCACATCAAACGAATAAAATGAATATTCAATTAGCTATCCGCGATGAGGACGACCGAGGAAATACAGTAACAATCGGAACACCTATCCTCATAATTGAATATTAAATACTATACGGACTATCGACACGGAGGGAAATAAAGTGGATAAAATCATCGTAAATGGAGGTAATCGACTGACGGGTACTGTTAAAGTCGAAGGTGCCAAAAACGCCGTATTACCTGTAATAACAGCAAGTATCATGGCAAGCAAAGGGCAGACAACATTGCACGATGTTCCGACGCTTGCAGATGTAGATACTATTAGTGAAGTATTACGCTTTATGAATGTTGATGCTGAACGTGACGGACGTCATTTATATATTAATGCAGAATACGATTTAAAAACGGTTACCCCGTTTGAATATGTTAGAAAAATGCGAGCTTCAGTTCTTGTACTCGGACCGCTACTTGCTCGTTATGGTCATGCAAAAGTCGCTATGCCTGGTGGGTGTGCGATCGGATCACGTCCGATTGATCAACATCTGAAAGGTCTTGAAGCGATGGGCGCTAAAGTAGAAGTCGGCAATGGTTATGTCGAAGCATTCACGACTAACCGTCTACAAGGCGCGCGGATCTATTTAGATTTTCCAAGCGTCGGCGCCACCGAAAACTTAATGATGGCAGCTGCGCTTGCTGACGGCACGACGATTATTGAAAACTGTGCACGCGAACCGGAAATAGTCGACTTAGCTAACTTTATTAATAAAATGGGCGGTAAAGTGATCGGTGCAGGGACAGAAACGATTAAGATTGAAGGTGTCGACGAATTAACAGGCGTCACGCATCGAATCATTCCTGACCGTATCGAAGCTGGCACATTTATGGTTGCTGGTGCGATTACGAATGGCGATATCACCGTTGAAGGCGCGATTCCAGCGCATTTGCGTTCATTAATTGCAAAGATGAAAGAAATGGGCGTGCAAATCGAAGAATTCGACGAAAGCGTGCGCGTGATTGGAACAGATTTATTAAAACCAATTGATATTAAAACAATGCCGTACCCAGGTTTTCCGACCGATTTACAAGCACAGCTTATGACGTTGACGATGCGTGCGCATGGTACGAGTGTGATTACAGAGACGGTATTTGAAAATCGTTTCATGCATGTCGAAGAATTTCGCCGCATGAGTGGTAAAGCGAAAATCGAAGGTCGAAGCGCAATCGTTAAAGGACCGACGCAATTACAAGGTGCTGAAGTGTCAGCAACGGACTTACGCGCTGCGGCATCGCTGATTATCGCTGGACTCATTGCGGACGGACATACGACAGTAACAGAACTCAATCACCTTGATCGTGGTTACGTCGAGTTTGTTGAAAAATTACAAGGACTAGGCGCAGATATTGAGCGTATTAACGATACAACCGTTGTTGATCCAATGGTGCAGTCGAACTAATATCATATATGATCGACCGAAAAAGAAGGGCTGATAGCAGTAAGTAGTTCCGATACTGTGGAGAAAATCTAAAATAGCAAATGAAATGTCATACTAAAACACACTACTTTTAGCACCACAAACAACAGGATAAATAGTAAACAAAAACGCTTGGGTAAAAATAACCCAAGCGTTCTCTTTTTTAGATTGTCTTGTTCAACTAAAGCATCCGTTAATTCAATAAATATTATTAAGAATTTTTTACCCTCTTCAATATAAAATCAATAATTAGTCCAACTACAAACCAATAGAATATGTTAATAAAATAAACTGCAAAATATAAATCATGAATAGCATAAAATTTAATGGGTTGATATATTGACTCTGTTAAATGAAGAAGTAGGTTTGGAAGACTAATTAAATAAAGTAATATATTTTTATCGTCATACCCAAACCAATTATATAAACATACTCCTAAGCTGATTATTGATAACCAAAATTTAAACGACTTAATAATTCTGATAAGATTACCCCCTTACGATTAAATCGCTTATACAGATATTACTTCTTGTATTAAACTGCTACGTTAGTTTAAGTACATTCTTTCACAAAATATACATTTATTTCAACATAAATTAACAATTTCCTGTTTGGATTTGAACATTAACATAACAAATAACATACCAATTCGCATGGGGAAAATCACATTGACAACAGCTGTTGACATCATGCTATTCAGGGTGCGATTTTGTATGCTGACTCATGCGTTAAAAACTAATAATCGTTGATATATAGGGAAAAAGAAAAGACCAAATCACTATGCGATTTGGTCTGCTAATTGATATGCTATTTCGTATGTTTCTCCACCGAAACGGAAATACTATGATAGCAGTCCTTCTTTTTTTGTTCTAGTAAACGGATCAAATGAATAGACTTATGATAGAACCCGTCATTCAAGGAGGTTGTATCTATGCAAAAACAAAATATGATTCTAGCCATGATCTTACTTTCAGTGATGATTGTCTTACCGACGATGATCGTTTTACCGTTTCACGACACCCCAACACAAGCAGCCCCACCTACCCAAGACGTGCCGACAACACAAGATGATACCGAAAGCAATGTCGTCGTCAAAGTCAAACGAACACAAACAGATACGATTGACAGACTACCACTAGAAGATTACGTCACCCAAGTCGTCGCGTCAGAAATACCAGCCGAATTCGAACCCGAAGCATTAAAAGCTCAAGCGCTCGCTGCACGCACGTATATTTTGAACACAATCGCTCACACAGAACAAGACGCGGCATTTCACGTAAAAGATACGGTCGATGATCAAGTGTTTCACTCAGAAGAAGAGTTGCGTGATATGTGGGGGGTCAAATACTCCGATTATATGAACAAAATCGAAACAGCTGTCAAAGCGACTGAAGGTGAAGTGATCACCTATGACGGGGAGCCGATCACAGCCGCATTCTTTTCAACGAGTAATGGGTATACCGAAAATGCGGAAGATTATTGGCAAAACGAGATTCCTTATTTAAAAAGTGTCTCAAGCCCGTGGGATCAAGCATCCCCTGCCTTTACCGATCAAGAAATTTTCACGTATGACGACATTTCAAATCTGTTAAATTTGGACAGTTCGTTGTTTAAGGTAGAGGATATAAGTCGAACGGAAAGCGGGCGCGTAGCCTCGATTACGATTAATCATCAATCGTACACAGGCCGTGAGATTCGTGAACAATTAGGTTTAAGATCCAATGACTTTACGATTGAAACGACAGGTGAACATGTCATTTTTACGACCAACGGCTATGGTCACGGTGTTGGTATGAGCCAGTACGGCGCAAACGGTATGGCGAAGGAAGGCTATACGTATAGCGATATCATTAACCATTATTATCAAAATGTTACGATCGAGCCGCTAACACAGGTTGAAACGGTTAGTTAGAAAATTTTTCATTTAACAGGTATATTCATCACCTTTTCCGGTCAGAATGGTTGCTGAGGTGATGAAAATGAAGGAAAGAAACATGTTCCGAGAGTCGAAGTGGAAAAAGCTCACGCGTCAACGTTGGTTTTTCCCGACGTTATATGTGACGCTAGTCGCTGTCGTGTTGGCTGGTGTTCTGTCGTTTCAATTACTTGGCGGCGATGAAGCTGAACCGAATGATTCCTACGATTGGGAAGTTGAGCAAGGGGATCTCGAGAATCAAAGCCAAGACAATGATGAAGCAGCCGAACCCGTTGTTGCTGAAGCAGAAGATCTCGTCATGCCTGTGTTATTAGGTGATGATGCAGACGTGATGACACCGTTTTACGATACAGAAGCTTCAGCCGATGAGCAAGAAGACGCGCTTATTTTTTACAATAATCAGTACTACCAAAGCAAAGGGGTCGACATCACATCACAAGATAACGAACCATTCCCAGTCATTGCATCTTTAAGCGGCACGGTCACATCGGTTGAAGACGACGAACTCCTCGGCCAAACGATCGAAATCGAACACGACGGCGAACGTTCGACATTTTACGCGAGCTTATCCGAAGTCGCCGTCAGTGAAGGCGATGACGTCACACAAGGTGATGAAATCGGTACTTCCGGAACAAACGTCTACTCTGACGAAGACGTCATGAAAGTCCACTTCCGACTCTTAGAAAACGGTGAACCTGTTAATCCGCAATTTGAATAATCATGGAGGAAAGAGCCTTACTTATGATGGTAGGGCTCTTTTTTTTGGGTTAATTCAAGAGTTGCCGAGTTTGAATCAACCTTCTCCAAAAGTGAATCAAACCACATTCAGGTTGAATCAAGCCCTCGCACCCTCGCAAGTTTGCATCAACCCTCAACCAAATCAACACCATCCCCACCATATCTAGCTAGCATAAACGCTAAATTGTCCGAATAAACTGTACCATCAACACCTTAAGCGTCAACATCTCAGGAGGCGAGTGATGTGCATGATTACATCAAAGAGCGAACGATCAAGATCGCTGAGCACCTATTGGAAACCCGTCAAACGGTCCGCGTCATCGCGAAGTCATTTGGCGTATCCAAAAGCACTGTCCATAAAGATTTGACCGAACGATTACCAACTATCAATCCAGCCTTAGCTAAAGAAGTCGAGCATGTTTTGCATTATCATAAGTCGATCCGCCATTTGCGTGGTGGTGAGGCGACCAAGAAAAAATACAGCGCGAAAACGAGTGTTTAGACGAGACTCATTCAACCTGCCTGTGTGAGACAAGGTGGGTTATTTTTTTGTCGTATGATAAAATTGAAATATAAAAATTTTCTGACAAAGTAAGGGGTGGGTTCATGACTATTGCAAAAAATTTTTATCAAGACGATCCGGTTTTAGCTGAGTTACTGCGAGAGTATTTGCCAAATGCGTTTTTTCACTATGCACACGAGGCTTTAACCGATTTCGGCGAGCGTGTGGCGACAGATATTGATGAACGTGCGGTGCATACCGACCGGGCGGGGCAACCCCAATTAATCAAGTACGACAAAATGGGGAATGATGTGAGTTGGATTTGGGTAAATGAAGGGTACCAGAAGACGGTCGATGAAACGTACCGGACAGGCATCGTTGGCTATGTGCATAAACCGATTCCCGAACTCGGTCACACAGGCAATTATACGTACTCGTTTGCGCAAGGGTATTTGTTATCGCAAGCGGAGCCCGGCTTTTACTGTCCTGTTACGTTAACACAAGCAACAGCGTATTTATTGGATCACTATGCGGATGCAGAACTGCGCGATCGTTTCCTGCCCCATGTCATTGCGACAGATGACACGACGCTTTATGAGGGCGCGACGTTTTTAACCGAACGGCAAGGCGGATCAGATGTCGGTGCGAATGTCGTTGAAGCGGTGCGAGAGGGCGATCATTATAAGATTACCGGTGAAAAATATTTTGCGAGTAACGCTGGGATGTGCGGTGTGGCGATGGTGCTTGCTCGAATCGAAGGTGCTGCATCTGGGACAAAGGGGTTAAGTTTGTTTTGTGTGCCATGGGAAGACAATCGTGAAGCGGGGCGTCTGTCGATTCGGCGGTTAAAAGACAAGCTCGGCGTGCGCGCGGTCCCGTCGGCAGAGGTCGAGTTCGACGGGGCGACGGCTTATCTCGTCGGTGACGCATCAGAAGGCTTTAAATATATGATGGAAGCACTCAATCTGTCGCGCGTGTGTAATACGATGGCGTCACTCGGCATTATGCGCCGCGCTTACCGTGAGGCGCGAGACTATGCGTTTTCGCGCGAGGCGTTCGGTGGTCTATTAGTCGATTACCCGATGGTGCAAGAGACGCTTGTGAATTTAGCGGTAAAATGGGAAGTCGAGATGCGCGCATCGTTTGAGATGATTCAGCTGTTTGATCGCGTGATGCCAAAAGGGGCTGAGCCGAGCGAACACGACCAAGCGATGCTGCGTCTTTATATCGCGCTTTTGAAAAAAGAAACTGCTGACCAGTCGATTGCATTCGCGCACGAAGCGATCGAGATGCACGGCGGTAACGGTTTTATCGAGGACTTTGTCACACCGCGATTGCTCCGCGATGCCCAGGTGTTGACGGTTTGGGAAGGAACCGCGAACATTCTCGGCTTAGAAGTGTTAAGGCTTATGAACAAATATCGCGTGCACGAGCAATTTTTAAGTGACATGGCCGCGCGACTCGACGCGTTAGATGACGACGCACGTCTGTTAGCGGATCCCGTTTGGCATTCTCTAGACTGGTTAAAACATAAATTATCGACGATCGAATCAGGCGACGAAAACTTAATGCTCAAATACCCGAAGCACATCGCCCGCGACATGACGCTGATCTATGAAGCGGTCGTCGCACTTGAATCAGTAACCGACGCGCGCTCCCGAGCCGTTGCGGAAATATTTGTGCACAACGCGTTTCAAAGCGACGACGTGACGGATCTACACACCCACCATTTCGAGCTGATTGTTGGAAAAAAGTAGGTGAATCCCAAGCTTATACGGCGAAATAGTGCGATGATACAGCGAAATTTCTTGCGGATACGGCGAAATTTTTCAGACATACGGCGAAATCGCGATCATATACGGCGAAATCACCCACGAATACGGCGAAATCGCCTCCTGCATCACTTTCTTAATGAAGCGCTTGCCCCGGCAAGCGCTTTCCTTCTATCCACCTTGTCGAAACAATGGATAATAAGGAAAAAAGGCATGACATTGCAGGAAAAAAGTGATAAAATTAAGACTAGGATTATGTATACTAGAGCGTAATATGCAGGATGAAAGCAGGGGGAGCGAGGTCACATGTTTGCAAGAGATATCGGAATTGACTTAGGAACAGCGAACGTTTTGATCCACGTGAAAGGAAAAGGCATTGTGTTAGATGAACCGTCCGTTGTGGCGATGGATAAAAACACAGGTAAAGTGCTTGAAGTAGGTGACGAAGCGCGTCGCATGGTGGGACGTACGCCAGGCAATATCGAAGCGATTCGTCCGCTTAAAGACGGCGTCATTGCTGATTTTGATGTAACCGAAGCGATGTTACGTCACTTTATTGAAAAAATTAACGTCCGTGGCATGTTTTCGAAACCGCGCATTTTAGTTTGCTGCCCGACGAATATTACGAAAGTCGAGCAAAAAGCAATTAAAGAAGCGGCGGAAAAATCAGGCGGTAAAAAAGTGTACTTAGAAGAAGAGCCGAAAGTCGCAGCAGTTGGCGCTGGCATGGATATTTTCCAACCGAGCGGTAACATGGTCGTCGATATCGGTGGTGGTACGACGGATATTGCGGTGCTTTCAATGGGTGATATCGTCACATCACAATCGATTAAAATGGCCGGTGACAAATTCGACCAAGAAATTTTGCAATACATTAAGCGTAAATATAAATTACTTATCGGAGATCGTACAGCTGAAGACATTAAAATTAATGTCGCGACCGTGTGCGAAGGCAATCGTAATGAATCGATGGACATTCGTGGACGTGACCTCGTGTCTGGCCTGCCGCGTACCATCACAGTAGAGTCACAAGAAATTGAAGAGGCACTCCGTGAATCGGCTGCGATGATCGTTCAAGCGACGAAAACGGTCCTTGAATCAACACCACCTGAATTGTCGGCAGATATCATCGACCGTGGTATCATCATTACCGGCGGTGGCGGTCTGATCGACGGAATCGATCAATTGCTCGCTGAAGAATTGAAAGTTCCTGTTTTCATCGCAGAAGAACCGATGAATTGTGTCGCACAAGGAACAGGCATCATGCTCGAAAACATCGATAAATTACCGAAAGATAAAATTGTTTAATACTATATAAGAGAGTCTTAGAGGAGGCTACGCCATGCTTAGAGGGTTTAACACAGCCGGAGCTGGTATGATGGCGAATCAACGCTATCAAGATTCACTCAGTAACAATATGTCAAATGCGTTAACACCAGGGTTCAAACAAGATCGCTCGACGTTTCGCGCGTTTCCGGAAATGTTGATTCAAAACGTTGAATCACGTAATATCCCGACCGAAAATGGCTTGCAATTGCCATTTCGAAACAATGTCGGCACGATTAATTCCGGAACGTATTTACAAGAAGATGTGCCGTTGTTTACGCAAGGCGATATACGCGAAACTGATTTATCAACGGATATGGCGATCCAAAATGGGGACCTACCTGATGAAAATGGCTTCCTTTTCTTCGAGGTGCAAAATGAAGAAGGTGACGTTCGCTATACCCGAAATGGTAACTTTACTGTTGATGGCGAAGGATTTTTGACGACGAACCAAGGTCATTACGTGCTTGATGAAGATGGCAACCCGATCGAAACAGGTACGGAAAATTTTGAGGTACAACAAAACGGACAAGTCACTTCGCCTTTTGATAACGCGTTACTCGGCATCGCATATCACGAAAATGCGAATGATTTTGTTAAAGAAGGCGATAACTTGTTTGCGAACGAAGGTGACGTCGCAGTTGAAGACGCCCGTGCTGTTGACGGTGTCGGTTTTCAAATTCAGCAAAATCATTTAGAGGAATCAAATGTGTCACCAGAACAGGTGATGGCTGATATGACTCGTGCCCACCGAATGTTTGATATGAACCAACAAGTTGTGAAGACGTTTGACAAAAGTATGGAATTAGCCGCGAACCAAGTCGGTCGCTTGCAATAATCATGAGTAGAGGAGGCGTTTTGAACTATGCGTAATATGTACAATGCTGCGTCAACGATGGCGGAGTTACAACAGCGTATTAATTTGACATCGAATAATTTGTCGAACCAAAATACTCATGGTTATAAAGCACGACAATCTGAATTTTCATCGCTATTGCATCAACAAGTCGATAATGTTTTAGACTATGACCAAGGTTCACCTCGATTAACGCCTGATGGCATCCGTGTGGGTTCAGGCGCTCGAATGGGTAACATCAACATGAACATGGAAACTGGATCAATCCAAGAGAGTGGCCGTGCGCTTGACGTTGCGATTCAAGACGATAACCGCTTTTTCGTCATTAATGGCCCAGCGGAAAACGGCGAATTAGAAGAACGTTACACACGTGCAGGTAATTTTTATTTGTCGGAACAAGAAAACGGCGATATGATGCTTACGACGAATGAAGGATTCCCAGCAATAGGTGAAGACGGTGCGGTCGTGCTTGACGGTGATTTTGACGACGTGTCGATTAATCAAAACGGTGAAGTCGAAGTGACACGTGGCGGCGAAACAGCCGTTGAAGATACACTCGAGCTTGTCGACATTCCAAACTCACGCATTTTAGAACCCGTCGATGCGAATTCATTTGCGATTAATGCAGACGAGCTAGGCCAGCCGATTGAAGATGTGCTCGCAGACGTCGCACCTGAAGACGCGAATCTTTACACGAAAGCCTTAGAAACGTCGAACGTCGATATGGGCCGCGAGATGACACAAATGTTAGAAGCTCAACGCGCGTACCAGTTTAATGCACGTTCGTTAACGATTGGTGACCAAATGTTGAGTTCCATTAGTAATATGAGATAGGTTAAGAATTGAGGTTAACGTATGGCTTCAGAAGAACAAGATCAACAACAGTCCAAACGAATAAAAGGGACTAAAAAATATAAACCGAATCAATCGAAAGATGCTGACAAACAAAACGATAATTCCAAAGCGGAACCAAACGACGACAAATCCCAACGCAAAGCCGCTAAAGAAGCGAAGAAAGAAGAAAAGAAAAAGCGTAAAGGACGCGTCCGTTATCTACCTGTCTGGTTACGCTTTTTACTCGTCATTGTCTTAAGTGCTGCAGCATTAGTATTAGGTCTTATGGTTGGTTACGGTATCGTCGGTGAAGGCGATGACCCAAGTGGAGCTTTAGACCCTGATATGTGGCAACGCATGTACGATTATATTCGCGGTAAATAATAGGAGGCTATTATGTTAGACATTGAACAAATTCAACGCATTATTCCCCACCGTTACCCGTTTTTATTAGTCGATCGCGTGACCGAATTGTCGGACGGTGAGCGCGCTGTCGGCTACAAAAACGTCACAGCGAATGAGCCATTTTTCCAAGGCCATTTCCCGAATTATAAAGTGATGCCAGGCGTCCTCGTCGTCGAAGCACTCGCCCAAGTCGGCGCCGTCGCAATTTTAAACTTAGAACAAAACCACGGCAAACTCGGCATGTTCACAGGCATCGACAAATGCCGATTTAAACGCCAAGTCAAACCAGGCGACACACTAAAACTCGATGTCGAAATGGTAAAACTAAAAGGCCCTGTCGGTAAAGGCAAAGCCGTTGCGACTGTAGATGGCGAAGTTGCATGTGAAGCAGAAATCATGTTCGCGATAGTCGACCCGGAAGAAAACGAATAAACCATGACCCAAACCCTGCATAATTGTAGGGTTTTTATTTTGTTTGAACGTTGAGGATGATTCCCGCACTTTTGCTGAGGATTCCTGCAATTTTGAGGATGATTCTTGCACTTTCGCGAAGGATTCCCGCACATTCGCGAGGGATTCCCGCAGTTTCGCGGGAGATTCCCGCACATTCGCGAGGGATTCCCGCAGTTTAGAGGATGATTCACGCACTTTCGTGAGGGATTCACGCAGTTTCGTGGGAGATTCCCGCAGTTTCGTGGGAGATTCCCGCACATTCGCGAGGGATTCCTGCACATTCGCGAGGGATTCCCGCAGTTTCGCGGGAGATTCCCGCAGTTTCGTGGGAGATTCCCGCACATTCGCGAGGGATTCCTGCACATTCGCGAAGGATTCCCGCAGTTTCAGCGAATGATTCTTTCATTTTTGCGCAGGCTAGTCGTAAGGAGGTTTGTTTATGAAATGGTTACCCCTGTTATTAACGGTGATGCTGTTAACGGCTTGTGCAACGTCAAACGACGAGCAAGATGATTCAGGCACAGATGCACCCGAGAATGAGTCGGAGATGCAACAAGATGGCGAAAATGACGACGAAAATCGTGACGAAAACAAGCCTGATGATGAAGAAAAACAAGAAGAATCTGACCAAATGCAAGATGAGCTCGATAAAGAAGAAGAATGAAAAAAGTCCGGCGTTTAGCACCGGACTTTTTTCATCTTGCTTAGCCTTTTAAGTCAACGTTGTGACCAAGGCTTGGGTGAGATGGGACTTGGCTTGATTCAACAAGCTTGTTAAACGCATCGCCTTGCTGTTCCATTTGTTGCTTAACCTCATTCGCCATTCCCATACTAAACTGTTGTTTAGCTTGCATCGTGCTCATCGCAATTGACGCTCCTGCTACATCCATAAACTCACCTCACCTTCCTTATCATTTATATCGACAATTTTATTATAACATAAAGGCTTGGCTAAAAATGTTTTCTTTTAGCTTTATTTGTCGAAAATCATCCAAAGACTTCAGACCTAGTATATAATAATGATGTTTGACCATTGTTATCGACATCACTCATCGTATCGACAAAATAATATAGAAGGGAAAACATGAGACATGCAAGATATTAAAAAATTGAATAACTATATCATTAATGGCGACACAATGGTTATTAAACACTATGAGGAATCGGTTTATCGAAGTTGGATTTTAGAACGTGAGACTGCATATTTGTGTATCCAAACACCAGAACAAATCCTTGATGAATCTTGCAAACGAAAAGGTCTAAGTACCTATGCCGGACGTAAAAAGGCGGTCGCAGATTTGCTCGAAAAAAAGACCCGACTCCCCGTTCCGATCGAGATCGATTTAGAGAGCATTTTTCTTCCGACGACGTTGAAAAAACGTGAGCGCTCCGATTGGATAGCTTATAAATATATCAAGGAGATTAAACCGAGTCCAAATGGTGACTTTTTTAACAGAGTGGTATTAACGAATAATCAAGAAGTAGACCTAGAAATAAGCTTCACAACGTTCAACAAACAAATGATGTATGCAGGTTATTTAGTTGGTTACTTTTTTAGAAAAGATGATATTTGTTAATGTAGGACAATGATACAGGGATGAGTGACGAGATGACACAAAACACGCGACGGTGCATGGTGAGCCGCGCGTGTTTTTGCATTTATTGGCGTCTGTTAAAAATGAGCGACTCTATATGATGATTGAGCGCATAGCTTTATAAAAGAGCGACTTTTGCAGGAAAAGAGCGGCATCACCCCAAAAAGAGCGCCTCACGCAGGAAAAGAGCGACCCCATCCAAAAAAAGAGCGCCATCCCCCGTAAAAGAGCGACCTTCCGCAGATTAGAGCGCTTCCCCAATTGTGATGATTTCGCCAAACGTTATAACTTGTAACGCACCTATCCATTTGATACAGTATAGAAGTGACTGACTGGTCATTCTATGTGACAAAAGGATGATGTTGATGCAAGCAAAAAAACAATCTTTAATCGAAGCGAGTATTGAATTATTCGCAGAGCGCGGGTTTCATGCGACGTCGGTGCAACAAATTGTCGACGAAGCGCAGGTCGCGAAGGGCTCATTTTATAATTATTTTACATCCAAAAATGATTTGCTGCGGGCGATCTACGATTATTACTATTCGCAGATTGAACAGGCGATGGTAAATGAAACGAAGCAAGCGTCGACAGCGAGTGAATCATTCGTGTATCAGTTAGATGTCGTGTTCAAGTTTTTATTAAATCATAAAGCACTGATTCAAATGGTGCTAAAAGAACAAGTGCCGATCGACCGTGATATCGAACGGTTTATGACTGAGATGAAACAGCAACATTACCGCTGGCTTGAGTCGAACATCATCTCGATGCAAGGTGACGCTGTCAAACCGTACTTATACGATATCGTCGTCATGGTCGATGGCGTGATTCAAAGTTATATGAATTGGTTACTCATTGATGAAGACGCGATTGATTTGAGCGTGTTACCACATTATATAACGAAACGAATTGATAAATTATGCGACGATGTGATCCAAGAAGCAGAAATGACGCCGATTCGCCGGACACCGAGTGCGCTCTCAGACGATTCGCTTCTGATCACAACGGTCAGACAGACGATTCTTCGGTTAGAACCGGATGAACGGGAACAAGCGCTCGATGTGTTAGGCGCGATCGAAAACGAATTAACAAAATCAAAACCTGAATCGGTCGTGCTCGATTCATTACTCATGAATTTGGAGCAATACGACGCGATTCAAGCAGATATAAAACAATTACGCGAACAACAGAAAAGGCAGAGGTGAAGAGAATGAAAAAATGGATGTTTATGATCGTGGCAGCCTTAATGGTGCTAGCCGCTTGTAATGGTGACAGTAGCGAAGAAGACGACGACAATGTCGAAACGGAAACCCCCATCGAAACAGTGGACGTCGTACAAAAAGATTTTACCGAAACACGCTCGTTTACAGCACGACTGACGCCAAATGAACAGTCGCCTGTTATGGCTGAGATGCCGGGTGAAGTAGAAGACGTATTTTTTGAGCGCGGTGAAACGGTTGAAGAAGGCGACGTGTTAATGGATTATCAAACACAACGCGGTATGCTCGAATTAGAAGCGCCAATTGATGGCATGTTGCAAAATTTTGATTTTGAAGAAGGTGACATGGTAACAGCGGAAGAACCAGCTGGGATGGTCATCAATCAAGATCCGATCGTCTTTAATTTTCAAGTGACGCAAGCTGATCGGAATTTAGTGTCAGAAGGCGATACAGTCAATTACAACGTGTCACAAGCTGAAGCAACAGGTGAAGCGGAGGTGACGTATGTTGCTAGCACAACAGGCGAAACGGGCATGTTTAGTGTTGAAGCGCGTGCTGATCAACCAGACGACACGATTCCAACAGGGTTAACGGGTCAAATCGAAATCGATAACGTCATTGCCGAAGGAGCGCTCGTCGTGCCAACTGAAGCGGTCATTGAGCGTAGCGGCGAAACGTTTGTCTTTGTCGCTCAAGACGGCGAAGCGAAGCAAGTGAATGTGTCGATTGTCGAACAACATTCAGCTGAAACAGCGATTGAAGCTAGTGGGGACAATGAACTCGAAGCGGGTGACGCCGTGATTTCGGTCGGCCAATTAACGTTAGAAGATGGCGCAAGTATCCGCATCGTCGAGGGGGAATAACATATGCGTTTAGTCAATACATCAATTAAACGACCGGTCGGCGTCATTATGATCGTGCTGGCGATTTTGGCGATGGGTTTTATCTCATTCCGTAGTTTGCCAGTCGATTTATATCCAGATATTGATTTGCCAATCGCGGTCGTCGCAACACAGTACGATGATGCCGCACCGCAAGAAGTCGAAGAACTCGTCACGAAGCAAGTTGAAGATTCTGTCGGCACGATTGAAGGGGTCGACTCGATTCAGTCCCAATCGCAACCAGGTTCATCGCTCGTTATGATTATGTTTTCGATGGATACCGATTTGGACCAAGCGATGTTAGATGTGCGCGAGTCGGTTGACCAAGTGAAAGGCTTTTTACCAGACAG
Source organism: Alkalibacillus flavidus (assembly GCF_040545925.1). Classification (NCBI taxonomy): domain Bacteria; kingdom Bacillati; phylum Bacillota; class Bacilli; order Caryophanales; family Bacillaceae; genus Alkalibacillus; species Alkalibacillus flavidus. The sequence continues at coordinate 36,435 of NZ_JBEPMX010000014.1, read as the reverse complement.
TGCGAGTGACCCAAGTGTGCTGCGCTTTGACCCGCAACAATTACCGGTTATGTGGATTGGCTTAACAGGCGCAGACCAATCAACGCTGCAAAATTTAGCCGAAAATGAAGTCGAGCCGTTATTTAGCCGTCAATCAGGTGTCGGTTCTGTCGATATCGAAGGTGGCCAGTCAGAAGAAGTCCAAGTCGTCTTAGATGATGAGCGACTCAGTCAATACGGCTTAACGACACAAGACGTGATGGATAGCGTCCGAGCGGCGAACCAATCAGCCTCGCTCGGCGTGATCGACCGCGGTACGCAAGAATTACAACTGCGGATGCCTGGCAAATATGAATCACTCGATGAAATTCGCGATACCCATATTCAGACGGGAGAAGGCGATTTTCTCCGTCTAGCCGATGTGGCAACTGTCGAACGAACGACTACCGATCAAAACCAACAGACGCTCGTTAACGGTGAGCAAGCTGTTGTCACGAGTATTTTAAAACAAACTGATGCGAATACGGTGTCCGTATCGGATGAAATTATCGCATCGCTCGACGACGTACGCACGAATTTACCAGAAGAAGTAAGCATTGACGTCGTCTTTGATACAGCCGAATTTATTCGAATGTCGATCGATTCGGTGTTTCAAAACATTTTAATCGGGGCAGCTTTTGCCGTGCTCATTCTGTTATTGTTCTTGAAAAGTTTCCGAGCAACACTCGTTATCGGCTTGTCGATCCCGATTGCGGTCATTACCGCGTTCTCACTCATGTATTTCGCCGGGGAAACGGTGAACATCTTGACGATGGGTGGACTCGCGCTCGGTATCGGGATGATGGTCGACTCCTCGATTGTCATACTCGAGCATATTTACACGTACCGAGAACGGGGTTATTCGATTAAAGAAGCGGCACGACTCGGCGCGTCCGAAATCGCACCAGCCGTTATTGCATCGACAACGACGACATTGGTTGTTTTCTTGCCGATCGTGTTCGTTGAAGGCATTGCGTCGGAAATTTTCACACCGCTCGCACTCACAGTTGCCTTCGCGCTGATTGCATCGCTCGCAGCGTCCGTGACGTTAATTCCGATGCTCTCGTCCAAACTATTAACGAAAGCAGTCGATCAAGGCGGCCGCCGTTACTGGTTTGACCGATTCCTAGACCGCGTCATTAACGTTTACCAAAAAGCGCTGCGCGGCGTGTTACGATTTAGAAAAACGACCATTTTAACGACACTTGTCTTAATTGTAGCGAGTGTGTTTATGATTCCGCAGCTCGGGGCAGCGTTTATCCCTGAAGCGGACCAAGGTCAAATCGAAATCTCCGTCGAAACACCGAGCGGAACGAATTTTGACACGACACGCGATGTAACCGACCGCGTCAACACGATTTTAGAAGACGATGAAGACGTCATCGAATCGAACTTCGTTACAGTTGGTGGTGGCGGTGCTGCAGGAGGCGGCATGGCTGCAGGCGGTGGCTCAAGCAACACCGCATCGTACATGGTCCAGCTCGTCCCTGAAGGCGAACGCGACCGCACGACAGATGAAGTGATGCAAGACTGGAACGATCAAACCGAAGATATCGCAGGCGCAGATATTACCGTCAGTGCGATGGGAGCTAGTATTAGCGGCGGTTCACCTGTCCAAATCCAAATTACAGGCGATGACTACGACACGCTACAACAACTAGGCGACCAATTCGTCCAGATTATTTCTGAAGTTGACGGCGTGCATAACCCGACAACGTCAGCCGAAGAAAGCCGTCCAGAAATGCAGATCACACTCGACCGTGACGTCGCCAGCGAATACGGCCTCACGCAACAACAAGTGATGGGCCAATTACAAATGAACATGATGGGGCAAGTCGCGACACAGTTCAGAAACGACGGCGAAGAACTCAACGTCCGCGTCATGACACCAGAAGACAGCCGTGACACGATCGAAGACATTCGCAACATGAACGTGCAAGCTCCAACTGGCGCGATGTTAACATTAAAAGACATCGCCGAGCTCGAACAAGTCGAAGGCCCGACGACATTAACGCGCCAAAACCAAGAGCGCCAAATCAATGTCACAAGCGACGTGCTAGACCGCGACTTAGGTAGCGTCACAACCGATATCGAAGAAGCCCTCTCAGGCCTCGATATGCCAGACGGTTACGACTATTCCATGGGAGGCGAGGCGCAAGACATGCAAAACGCGTTCCAAGACTTAGCGATCGCGCTCGTCTTCTCGATCTTCCTAGTGTACGCGGTCATGGCGGTTCAGTTTGAGAACTTCTTACATCCATTTACGATCATGTTCTCATTACCAGCCACGATCGTCGGTATCGTATTCGGCCTATTCGTCACCGGCTTACCGTTTAGCATCCCCGCCTTTATCGGGGTCATCATGCTCGCCGGTATCGTTGTCAACAACGCCATCGTGCTCGTCGACTACATTAATATACTAAGGGAAAAAGGCAAAGAACGTTATGAAGCAGTCCTAGAAGCAGGCGGCAACCGCTTACGCCCAATCCTTATGACAACACTCACCACCGTCCTCGGTATGATTCCGTTGTCAATCGGATTAGGCCAAGGCGCCGAAGCTCAACAGCCACTCGCTGTCGTCATCATCTTCGGCCTCACCGTCTCCATGCTCTTTACGTTACTCCTCATCCCCGTCGTCTACACCATATTCGACGACCTATCCGCGAAATTTACCAAGCGGAAAGAATAAATTAGAAGGAAAGGATTGCGCTGCACGCGCAATCCTTTTAATAATGTCGAAAAGTGCAGGAATCCTTCTCTGAAGTGCCGGAATCCCACTCGAAAGTGCGTGAATCTTTTCTCGAAGTGCGTGAATACCTCGCGAAAGTGCGAGAATCTTTTCCTGAAGTGCGGGAATCCCACTCGAAAGTGCGAGAATCTTTTCCTGAAGTGCGAGAATCCCCCACGAAAGTGCCGGAATCCCCCGCAAAAGTGCAAGAATCCTTCACGAAAGTGCAAGAATCCCCGCGGGCAACCAAAAATCAATTTCCCATAAAAATGTATTATTTAGCTAAATGTCATCATTTTCAATCGATATTTGGCCCGTAATCGTTATAAATCCGTTCAAAATGCGCATTTGCTTATTGGACATAAATCACCCCTCTTCACTACAATAAAGTTTGGAGGTGGTTTTGTGGTTATTTTGCCACTACAAAAAACATGGGAGCACGAACAATTAGAAGCTATTATCCCTCGTTATAAACGACAGGACCAGACGTATCGCGACATGTTAAACCATTTACGCCGTGAACAAGCTGGTTATCTAGGCGAACAATCGCTCCAATATTTTCAACAGTTATTACCGCATAAAATAGCAGCCTTATATGGTTTGCGTGCGCTAGGCAACCAACACTATTTCCAAATTGACTTACTTCTTGTACTCGAAAAATTCTTGCTGATCATTGAAGCCAAACACTTTCAGGGAACCATCGAATTAAATCACTTCGGCCAAATCGTCCAAACAATCAATGGTCAACGTCATGTGTATCAGAACCCGCTTGAACAAGCCGAAGTTCAAAAATATCAACTGCAATCCCTTCTCGAGCGGCATCACATAAAATCCCCGCCGATACACACGTGCGCAGTTTTTACACACGAAGATGTTTTGTTAAAAATCGACAATCCCCCGGCCAATTTATTAACCTATCGACAATTATTTCAGTTTTTTCAACACCTTTATCAAAACAGCTCCCCGCAAATCACTCACGCTGAAGCAACAAAACTATCCCATTTCTTGAAAGCCCAGCATACCCCTAAAAATCGCCATATATTTGCCATTTATAACGTTAAATCTGATCTGATAAAAGGCGGGATTTATTGTGATGACTGTGAGCGAAGCAAGATGTACTATCGACGTGCCAAATGGATATGTAAACAATGTCAGAAAACTGACCGATATGCGCTGATTCGAGGGTTAAAAGAATATGCACTGATTTTTCGTAAAACGACGATAAGCAATGGAGAAGCACGTGACTTTTTCGGATTCCCATCTTCAGACACTTGCAATCGAAGGCTATCATTTTTAAGAAAAACAGGCGTCACCAAAAACACGGTTTATCACATAGAAGATCTGTTCAAAAAATGATTGAATCCTCTATTAAAGTGCAGGAATCCCTTCCCGAAGTGCGTGAATCGCCCGCAAAAGTGCGTGAATCCCTCCCCGAATTGCGTGAATCGCCCGCAAAAGTGCGTGAATCCATCCCCAAAGTGCGTGAATCGCCCGCAAAAGTGCAGGAATCCTCTCCCGAATTGCCGGAATCCGTCTCAAAAGTGCGTGAATCCATCCCCAAAGTGCGGGAATCGCCCGCAAAAGTGCGTGAATCCTCCCCCCAAAGTGCGTGAATCTCCTCCCAAAGTGCAGGAATCCCCACCCCAACCATCAAAAAAAGCAGCCAACTCGTTTGGCTGCTTTCCCACTTACGATTCGTCTTCATTTTGATCATCTTCATTCGCCGCGGTTTCGACATTCGCGTCAGTTTTACTTAAAAAATCTTTCAATTTCTGTGTGTTTTCGTCGAAGTCAACTTCTAGCGCTAGGCCGGCGTGGTCGTAGTATTCGTTTTGATAACTGCCATCGACCGGGACGCGCATGGTTTGGATTTGGCTTGGGGTGTTGCGGAAGTAATCGGTCATGGTTGAAATGATTGTCCCTGTTTCCATGTTTGTATTTACATAAGGTTCTAATGTTCCAACAGCGCGTGGTAGTTTCGAGACGCCTGTAAATGACATCATCTGGTCTTTGATAGCTGAAATCACTTGTTGCTGGCGGCGTACGCGTCCGAAGTCATTTTCGTTATCGGCACGGAAACGGGCATATTCTAACACTTTATCGCCGCTTAATTTCTGCTCGCCTGCATTTAAATTAATATTCACGAGGCCATCGTTACTTTGGTAATGCATATCTTTTTCGACATCAATTTCTAACCCACCTGGCGCTATTGTATCGACAATGCTTTCAAATCCTTTGAAATCGACCATCGCGTAATAATCAATGTTGATGTCAAAATTTTCCTTAATCGTCTTGCGTAACAACTCAGGACCACCATAAGCAAAGGCGGCATTAATTTTATTGTTTTCGTGTCCCGGAATTTCTACGTACATATCTCGCATAATGGATACGAGTTTCGCTGTTTCTTTTTCGGGATCGTATTGGCCAATCATAATCGTATCGGTATTATTGGATTGACCACCACTTGAATCTTTACCGACGAGTAAGACATTCGTGGCGCCGTCCCCCGATTCATCACCTTGGAATTCTTCACGAAATTCTTCATTCTGTTCTTGTTCTTCTTCAGTTTGAAATTCGTCCATTTCCTCTTCGGCTGCTTTCTTGCCAGCTGTATATTCATAATAACTATAGCTAATACCTACGATGACGCCGACAGCGATCACTGACATGATAATCACAAGGCGGCGGATCATGCGTTTCCGGCGTCTTGCTTTTCGTGCTTCAATTCTTCGCATATTATAAACCGTCCTATCTAAAATTCAAACTCATTATTATTAGACGTACATATCTTAATCATATGACATTTTTGTTTAAATTTCTACCTAATAGATTATACGCGTCAAAAGGTGATTTGTATATGTATGTCGAGAAATTTAATAAAAATGTCAAATAGAAAAGTCGTCGAAATCCAGTCGCGCAAAACTGAGTCGCTTGACCGTTTGTTCCATGTTAATCCTGTGGTATACTATGTAAAGGTATGACATGTATGGAATGAAATTTTGCATAGAAAGAAGTGTTTAGACATGACGAAAATTTGTGTCATTGGATTAGGATATATTGGACTACCGACATCAGCATTATTCGCAAACGAAGGCTATGATGTCGTCGGCGTGGATATTAATGAACACGTCGTTGAACAAGTGAATCAAGGAAGTATTCATATAGAAGAACCAGGATTAGATGACATGGTGGCGCAAGCGGTGAAAAGTGGACGGTTATCGGCGTCAACTAAGCCGGTCGCAGCGGATTATTTCATTATCGCGGTGCCAACACCTGTGCACGACGATCATTCAGCTAATACGGATTTCGTCGTCAAAGCCACGGAGAGCATCGCACCAGTTCTGCAAAAAGGCAATACCGTTATTGTCGAATCAACCATCCCGCCACGGACGATTAGCGATATCGTCGCGCCGGCCCTTAAGTCAGCTGGTTTTGATGCTGCGACAAACGACGTCTATTTGGCGCATTGCCCAGAGCGTGTGATTCCAGGTAATATTGTACACGAACTAAAATATAATCATCGAATCGTCGGCGGGTTTACGCCAGAAGCAATGGAAAAAGCAGCTGCCATTTATAAACAATCCGTCGAAGGAGACGTCCGTGAAACAGAAGCGGTCGTCGCTGAAATGTCCAAGCTCATGGAAAACACATTCCGCGACGTAAATATCGCCCTCGCGAACGAATTGTCGAAAGTGGCTGATCATTTAAATATCGACGCGTCTGATGTGATCGACATGGCGAACATGCACCCGCGCGTGAATATTTTACAACCAGGCCCAGGCGTTGGCGGTCACTGCATCCCGGTCGATCCGTATTTCATTATCGAAAAAGCCAAGGACACGACGCCGCTCATGCAAACAGCGCGTGACATCAATGACTCGATGCCAAGCTATGTGCTCGATAAAATGAAAGCGATGATAGGAGACGTCCAAAACCCGACCGTCGCACTGCTCGGTTTAACGTATAAAGGAAACACATCTGACATGCGCGAAAGCCCAGCCTTGCAATTGATCGAACGCATGCAAGCTGACGCACCGAACATGACGTTCAAGTGCCACGATCCATTCGTTGCAGCTGAAACTGACGCGTTTCCGCACGACCTTTACTCTTTAGACGACGCATTAAACGGAGCCGACTTAGCCGTCGTGTTAGCCGATCACCAATCGTTTAAAGATTTAACAGGTGATACGTTTACGTCACAAATGCAAAGCCCAGTCGTATTTGATACGCGCAATATTTACAAACAACTCGACGGCGTGACGGTCCATTCACTCACGAACTTAGTCGACACTCATAAACAAGGGGTTCAGTAATATGATTCGTTGGGCAAACGAAGACGATATCACCCCACTTAATCACTTATTCAAAACGGTTTTTGACAAAAAACGTGATGCAAAAACTGTGCAATGGAAATATTTCGAGCACCCAGTGGCTGATAACCCATGGGTGCTTGTTTTTGAAGACGGCTATCACATTCTCGGCTCAATCAGTTTGTGGGTAAACGACGCTTATGTCGAAGGTTTGGAACGGAAAATCGCGCTTCGTTGCGATACGATGGTCCACCCAGACTCACGCGGGAGAGGCATATACCGCCAGTTAAACGAACGGATGCTACAAGAAGCAGAAGCGCGCAACATCGACCTGTTGTATGGTTTCCCGTCTGATAAAGCAAAAGGCCCGCTTATCGCGCAAACAAATGCCCAAGATCTCGGCGGTGTCCAGCGCTATATTTGGTTACAAAAACCTATCACACTGCTAGCGGACAAATTCAAACCGTTCAAATTCCTTAAACCGTACGAGGCCATGTATCAAAAACGTAAACGTCGGCAGCTTGAAGCGTCACCTAACCATATCCGTGAGATCAACGCGTTTGATGAACGTGCCGACCGCCTAATGGATCAAGTGAAAAAAATTAAACCAGTCGTGACCAAGCGGACAGCGAACTATCTCAATTGGCGCTACGCCGATCACCCGACGAACAACTATCGCAAGTTCGTTTATGAACGAAACGGTGAGTGGCTAGGCTACGTCGTTGTGAGCGAGCGCTCAATCGTCGACATCATCGCCACTGACGAACCAGCCATTTGGGATGCACTCATCAATCAAACCTTGCTGTCACTACACGACGCTCCGTTCATTCAAACGTGGACGATGCCAGACAACCCGTTGGAAGCAGCTTTGAAACGGGCGAACTTCACGAAAAAAGACGAACCAATGCCGTTTGTCGTCAATCAATTCGACGACACCAATCAAATACAGCGCGAAGACGTTTACCTTGTGCAAGGTGATGTTGATTCGTTTTAATTAAAATGCCCCGCCGCATGCCGCGACGGGGATTATTTTTATCGTTTATTATTTCATTTTCGCCACTTTTACTAGTTCATTAAATCCTTCGCGGTACACAACATAAAGCGCTGCAATATATGTTGCGACCCCAATCGGGACGAGAATTAAGATTTGCCATAATGAATAAAGCGAATCAACAGGCGTCAAGAATTGAATCGTTACAATCGGCACTGCCATGATGAGAGCAGGGACGAGCACACGAGCAAACAGTCCTAACAAACGCCATAGCTCCGCTTTCGGATACCCTTTGTAAAGCGCAATCGTCGCTGCCGTTGCATAGTACGTCGAGACAATCGACGTCGACATAGCTAACGCTGGATAGCTGAAACGTTCGACTAACACAGAATTTAACGCGATATTTAAGATGATCGTCACCGAGCTAATCATCAGAATGCGCTTTGTCCAGCCTTTCGCATACATCCCTTTAACCGCAATCATGACAAGACCTTGCGTCAAAATCGCTGGTGTATACCATTTCAAAGCGTCAAACGTATTCGCTGTATCCTCAGCTGTAAAAGCACCACGCTCGTAAATGAACGCAATCAACTCTTCACCGAGTAACAACGTACCAACCGCGATCGGAACCAGTGCCATCATGCCAATTTGATAACCATTAAACACCGTTTCCTTAAACTGATACGCATCATCCGCACGCTCAGACATTAATGTAAAGACAATCGCAAGCACCGTCGTAATAAAAATCGTCGACGGAATACTCATTAGTAGCGCCGCATTATTTAAATACGTTACACCGCCACTCACGGTATCTGTCGCAAATAAACGGTTAATAAACACGTTAATATGGCCAACAGATGAATGAAGGAGAGCAGGCGCTAATAAAATGAAAAAGGTCTTTTTGAACTCAGGGTCCATCGACAACGTCGGCTGCCAATTAAATTTAGCTTTTAATAAATAATAAAACTGAATGAGCACCCCACAGAATGTTCCGAAGATAAAGCCATAAGCGACGGCATGAATCCCCCAAACGTCCGAAAATAATAAGATAAACACAACCGCCATGAGTGTTCCCATTAATTTATTGATCTGCGTCGGCACAAATATTCGGCGCGACTGTAAATAAGACTCAAGCATTCCACTCAGTGCAATTATGACCATAAACATAAAGAAAAATCGCGTGATTTCAACCGCTATCTCCTCAGTTGTCGAGTGCATATTGCCAAAAATGAGTGGTACAATTTGCGGTGCAAAAAAATACATAATGACAGACAACCCCGCAAAAAATAACGATACAAGGTTCATAACCCCAGAAGCATCACGATCAGCTGACTCAGGCCGCTCTTTTCGCGCACTCACATAATGCGGCAAAAACGCCGAATTAAACCCATTCGCAATAATCGCTAAGATCAACGTCACAAATGTAAACGACAGCAAAAACCCATCCGTATATTCATTAGCCCCGAACTCGCGGGCAATCAAACTCTCCCGCACGAAGCCGATTAACTTTAACACAATCGATAACAGCGTCGTCCAAATCGCTGCCTTCTTTAACGTAGACATCCTCATCAGTCACTTTCTTATGTAACATTCAAGCCTATATTATAGTATACTATCACGAAAAGATAAATCGCGAGCAACAATCAACTAATTATTGTGCGTTTGGAATTACCATTGGCGCTTGTTGACTCATTTTGCGTAATCCTTGCATCACAATTACAGAGCGTTGATTCAAACTCCACGAGGCTTGAATCAATCCTACAAACGCGCCGACTTCCTACCTATAGGTTTGTGGAGAGTTGCATCACAATTGGCGCTGATTGATTCAAAGTTGAGAGGGCTTGATTCAAACTCAGAACCTCTTGATTCAACCTGAGGAATACTTGCGTCAAACGCATGAATTCTTGCGTCAAACTACGATCAATCCCTCTTCTTAAACGGTGTTGCATCAAATTTTATTTGGCTTGATTCAAACGCTCAAGCGCTTGACTCAAATTCCGAGCCACTTGATTCACATGTTTGCTCGCTTGACCCAAATCCACACTCATCCGTTCTTCCGTTTAAATCTATTCCCAATACGCTCGCTTTTTGATATACTTAATACTTGTTACGTACGGATTTGAATAGATGTAAAAAGAGGGTTACTCCATGCAATATGATACGTATTTAGGCGTTCGCGTGTCGCCTTTAACATACGACGATATACTGAACCAAGTCAATGAGATGATCGCGACGAATGACCAGGCGACGATTTTTGCCGTTAATCCGGAAAAAATTATGACCGCGCGCCAAGACGACGAGTTGCGTCATTTGTTGAACAACGCGACATTCCAAATCCCGGATGGCGTCGGTGTCTTGTTGGCTTCGAAATTATATAATGGACGCGTCAAGGAACGTGTGACGGGTGTTGATTTATCCGAGCGATTGCTAGGGCTCGCCAACGACAAAGGGTATCGCGTCTTTTTTTACGGTGCCAAAGAAGCAGTTGGTCAAAAAATGCAAGCGCGTTTACAAGAGCGTTTCCCGAACTTGACAATCGCAGGTTATCAAAATGGCTATGACGACGATCCCGATGCATTAGTCGATCGTATCAATGAATCGGGCGCTGATATGCTATTTGTTGCACTCGGATCACCGAAGCAAGAGCGTTGGATTAACGATTACCGCGAACGACTCAATGTATCAGTGATTCAAGGAGTTGGCGGTACTTTTGACGTTTTAGCGGGTGAAGTAAAACGAGCGCCTAAAATCACGCAAAAACTGGGCATCGAATGGTTGTACCGTTTATTAAGCGACCCGAAGCGATGGAGACGCCAAATCGCTCTGCCGAAATTTTTACTCACATTGTTGTTCAACCGCAAACAATCGAAGTAGGGGGGACGACTGATGAAACGACAACTTATGCGCTTAACACAACCGCTGATTCGACCAATGACGGCCCAAATCTTAACAACATATTACCGTGATACTAGGCCAACGACAGAGCCGACAGAAAATCGTGTGCTCATTCTAGCCCCGCACGTCGACGACGAAACGATTGGCCTTGGCGGGACGATCATGCGTTATAAAAATCGCACGAATCCCGCACAAGTTCACGTATGTTACTTAACCGATGGTGCTGGCAGTGTGTCAGATGCCGGGCGAGAGGACTTGATCCAAGCACGGAAACAAGAAGCAAAAGCGGTGGAAAAGCTATTTGATCTGGATTCCGTGACGTTTTTGGACAAACCTGATGGCCAATTAATAGCTGATGCGGAAACGGTCTCGACTGTGCGACAAATGATTGACGACATGGAACCAGATATCGTTTACGTCACACCGCATGTCGATTGTCACCCTGATCATGTGGCAGCAGGTAACGTGCTAGCTGAAGCGCTAATCAATAGCACATGCCAACCTGACGTGCGAACATATGAAATCAACACGACGATTCCGAAAAATTATATCAATACCGTTGTCGATATTACGCCTCATTTTAAGACAAAAGATATGGCAACGACGATCTTTCAGTCACAAGCGATCGATTTCGATGGACTGATGAAACGCAATCAATATCAAGCGCATCTCGTGAGCGATTCAAACGTCAAACATGCAGAAGTCTTCCGGACATACTCTGCGTTTGAATGGGTTGAAACGATCAGACAGGCAAAAAATTTTTCATTCGTCGATTTTCAAAACGAGCTAAAACAAATGAATAAAGAACTTACGATGCTATTAGCTCATAAAAAAGGGTACAAATTTAAAACGGGAGTGTACGATGAAACGGTTAAAAGGCGGGAGCAAGAATGAAAATCATGCACGTCATCTCCGGCGGGGAAACCGGCGGGTCGAAAAACCATATTATTAGTTTGCTAAAGCAATTCAATGTCGATGATGTCTTGCTCGTCGTCATGCAAGAAGGGTTGCTGAGCCGTGAAGCGAAGGCGGCCGGTGTTCCGACGATTGTCCTTGGACAAACGAGCCGTTATGATTTAAAAGCGCGGAAAAAATTAAAACGATTAGCCGAAGTCCAACAAGCAGACGTCATTCATTCACACGGTGCTCGCGCGAACCTATACGTCGCAACGATTATCGACCGCCTCGATGCGAAGTGGGTGACGACGGTCCACAGCGATCCAATTCACGATTTTATGACAGACGGTTTAAAAGGCAAGTTGTTTACAAAAATTAATCTATGGACGTACAGCAAAGTCGACCATTTCTTTGCCGTGAGCGAGCGGTTTAAAGATAATTTAGTCGAACTCGGTGTATCAGCTGATCGGATTACGACGATTTTAAATGGAATTGAGTTTGATGTGGTGGATGCGCATACGACAACGCGTGACGATTTAGGGATTGCGGACGATGCGTTTGTCGTGACGATGGTCGCACGCTTGCATCCGATTAAAGGGCATCATGAATTAATTGAAGCGGTGAAGCAGGTCGTCGAACGCGTGCTGGATCAACGGATAGAACTCGTATTAGTCGGCGACGGTGACGAACGCCCGTCGATTGAAGAAGCCGTTCGAGAACAAGGGTTAGTCGACCACGTTCACTTTTTAGGATTTAGAGATGATATTCCAGCTTTATACCGCTTGTCAGACGTCGCCATTCTAACGTCACATAGCGAAAGCTTCCCGTTAGCGTTGCTTGAAGCGGCACGCGAGAAAACACCACTCATCGCAACAGACGTCGGTGGCATCCGTCAATTAGTTGAAGACTATGGTTGGTTGATTGAGCCTCAGAGTGTCTCTGCGATCGAAAAATCGATTATGGAAGCGGTGGAAGCTAAGAAGGACGGCAGACTCGAGCCGATCGGCATGAAACAATATGAACACGCTCAAGCAAGCTTCTCGCTCGAACAACTCGCCAACCAAACAAAAGAAACCTATATGAAGGAAGTCAGCCCCAGCTGACTTCCTTTTTTAAATAGGATTGATGCAAGAATGGGGGAGATTGGTTCAAGTGTTGCGGAGTATGAATCAAGGGCATATCAAGATGAATCAATAATTCACAAATGTGGTTCAACGTACTATAAAAACTAAAGGAAGGAAGTCGGCGCGGCCGACTTCCATCACTCCCCCGTAAAATGGTGCAAGAATGGGGGAGATTGGCTCAAGCCTCGAGGAGTTTGAATCAAGCGCTCACTAAAATGAATCAACGCACCGCAAATGTGGTGCAAGGATCGCGCAAATGTGAATCAACCCGCCCGATATGTGAATCAACGCATCGCATCAGAGCATCAAACGCCAAAAGGAAGGAAGTCGGCTGCGCCGACTTCCATCACTCCCCCGTAAAATGGTGCAAGAATGAGGGGGATTGGCTCAAGCCTCGAGGAGTTTGAATCAAGCGCTCACTAAATTGAATCAACGCACCGCAAATGTGGTGCAAGGATCGCGCAAATGTGAATCAACCCGCCCGATATGTGAATCAACGCGCCGCAAATGTGGTTCAACAAACCCCACATCCCCAATAAAAAAAGCCGGCCTAAGCCGGCTTCACCTTACTTCACGTCAATCATTCAAAAACTCTTGCAACGCTTCACGATTTTGCTCCATATTCAACTCAAGCACAGCGCCAACACCGCTATAGCGTGCATTGCGGAACCCGCCTTCAACGGGGATACGCATCGTCTGAATTTCATCAGGCGTGTTCATCATAAATCGTCCTAACGCGCTCGCCATCCCGAACGTCGACATGTCGGTATTGACGTAAGGTTCGAAAGCTCCTGCAGCACGAGGCAAGCGCATCACTCCAGCAAAAGACAACACTTCATCTTTCAACTCACTCATCACTTGTTGCTGGCGGCGAACGCGTCCGAAATCGGCTTCAGCGTCTGATCTGAATCTGGCATAATCCAACAATGACGCTCCGTCCAACGAGTGTTCGCCGGCTTCTAAATCAATATCGACACGTCCGTCATTGCTCGCGTATTCCATATTTTTCTCAACATTAATTGTTACACCGCCTGGCGCGACCGTATCGACAATGTTTTCAAACCCTTTCAAATTGATCATCGCATAATGCTCAACGTCGACATCAAAATTTTCCTTCAACGTCTGACGCAATAATTCTGGCCCGCCGATTGCGAACGCAGCATTGATCTTTTGTTGGCCGTGGCCTGGAATCGTCACGAGGGAATCGCGCATGATCGAGACGAGTTTCGCCTCATTGTTACTTGGATCAAACTGCCCGATCATGATCGTATCCGTCCGCGCAGCCGAACCATCATCACTGTCTGTACCAACCAACAGCACGTTCATCGGCCCATCAGAATCAGCCCCTTGAAAATCGTCACTAAACTGCTCGAGTTTCTCACTATCCGTAAAAGAACCCATCTCATCTTCCGCAGCCGATTTCCCTGCAAAATATTGAAACACACTATAACCTATGATTAAAACGATTAAAATCACAATCGCCCATAACACTCGGCGAATCGGTTTCTTCAATCGGCGTTTGCCGTATCGTTCTTTGCGACTTTCCATAGATTTTGTCCGTCCTTTCAATGTCACTCATAAACGAAATTTGTCAAAAGTCATAATCTATTTTACTTGTTTCGAGCGAATTTGTACACGTACAACCTAACTTATTTAAAAGTTTCCATTATCCTACTATGGTCGTCTTGTAGGGGTGTGCTATGATTGATAGAATAATAGTAACAACTTTGACTCGCAGAAAACTATTTTTTGGAGGTGGCGCATGGTACGTCGACGTATTTTGCCGATGGTGACGATATTATCGATTGCAAGTGTCGTCGGATTTTCGACTCACGCATCAGCTGAAACGGACGATTCATATTTCAAAGTAAAAAAAGACTATCCAACTAACGTAACCGTCTATAAACAAAGTGATGACGGGTTAACGCCGATTGGTTGGTTGCATGAAAGTGAAATCTATCAGTACGAGCGCGATTTCAGTGCCAACCATATCCAGATCGAATTCAATGGTATGGAAGGGTATGTTTACAAACCCGCGATTGAAAAAATCAATGCCGATCAAGCCGGCGATGTCGACAATTGGTCCCCTGATGAAAACCACGTCAGAACAGGTGTCGCAGATGATCATTTAACGATTTATGAAAGCGAAGATGACGGATCGCTCGTTCCAATGGCCCGTCTTTACAAAGGTGAAACATTCCGCTTTATTGAGCAAGCTTTTGGCGACTGGATTCGTGTCCAAGTCGGTGAACGTGAAGGGTACATATATTCGCCAGCCGTGGCCAAAGATTTCGAACAGTCAGATGACTATTTCAAAGTTGAAAAAGACGGTCTACCTGTCAATGTCCGCGATGACAATGGTGACTTACAATCGGTCGCAACATTAGATGAAGGCGCGACATTTGAACGGGTGCAAGATTACGGCAACTGGCACGAAATTCGCTACCAAGGTGAGCAGGCTTTCGTTTGGAAAGAAAGCACGTCAGCTGTGTTAAACCCAAATGACGCTGCATTCACTGATCAAACCGACACGCCGTACGAAGCCGAAGCACAAACGAATGTGACGGTTTACGATCAACAATCAAGTGAGGTAGTCGGAACAATTGAAGCAGGTGAAACATTTGGTTTTCGCGAATTAACGTCAGATAATGGCCTTGCTTTCACACTCGCAGGTCGTGACGTTTATGTCACAGGCGAAAATGTAGAGCGCGACTTTGTACCAGGTGATCAATATTTCGAAGTAACGCATGATTATGTCACCGTTTATTCGGACACAGGAGACGGTGAAGTGCTCGGCCAATTAAACCAAGGCGAAACATTTGAACGCCAAGGCGGTTCAGGTGGCTGGCACGAAATCACATTTGGTGATGAGACAGGTTATATTTGGGGTGATGGAACGACGACACCATCGTACCACGGCAACTTAACCAACCCTGTCACATCAGATGGCCCTACGTATGAAGCGGAAATCACGAGCAAAACTGAGCTGAAAACGGCCCCTAACGCAAACGCCGAGTCATTCGGTTCGGTTGAAGCGGGCGATAAATTCCCAGGTATTAACGATGGTGAATGGTTAAAAGTATCAGTCGCAGGCAACGTAGCTTATATTGACCAAGATGACGTCGCAAGCGCGGAATCACGCGTTTACGTTGAATATGATCAATCATTATCAAGTGTCGTATCAACACAAATGGCAAAATCAACACCGCCGCAAACGGACGCCTTTAACAGCGAGCCAGCATACGTCCAGGCATCCGCCATCGATCATTACGACGGCCCAGTCATTGACGGCGATCACGTCGCCTTGCGTACAGATGCTAACGATGACTCGAGCGACAGCATTTATGAACGCGTCTCAAACGGCACAGCGATTGAGATTGTTGAACGCGACATTGAGGGATTTGAGTACAACGACAGCACCGAATGGTATCGCGTCGCTTATGATGACCGTGACGATCTATACGTCCACAGTGAACTTGTAAGCGAAACAAATGATGCCTTAACAGTTGAAAACTCTTCCGCTCCAGTCTATGCTGAAATGAGTACGAATAGTCACGTGTACGGCCGTATGTCGAGCGGACAAGATTACGAGATCGTCGATGAACACGGCGATTGGTACGAAATTGATTACCGCAACTGGCGTAATGCCAAGCGTTCACAAGTCGTTGAACATGCCGATCCATCAAAACATAGCGACATGCAGCACTTACTGTTATCCGAAAGTGTTAAAGTGTCAGCTAATGAATTGAACACCATTTTAGCTGGTCACGGCGTTTTAGAAGGTCAAGCCGAACAATTCATCGACGCTGGTCGTGAGTACGGCATTAACGAAATCTACCTCATGTCTCACGCGATGCTCGAAACAGGTAACGGCACATCAGAGCTTGCAACAGGAGTTGAAGTCGGCCGAGACGATGACGGTGACCTGCAGCTTGTCAATGATCGTAACCGCGATGAATTATCTAACATTCGCACCACGTATAATATTTTCGGAATTGGTGCATACGATCGAACAGCACTTGAATCAGGCGCAACACGTGCATATGAAGAAGGCTGGTTCACGGTAGAAGAAGCCATTGTCGGCGGCGCGAAATGGATTGGCGAGCGTTATATCAACCACCTAGACCAACAAAATACACTGTTCAAAATGCGTTGGAACCCTGACAACACAGGTGTTCACCAATACGCAACAGATATTGGCTGGGCGGTTAAACAGTCTGAGTACATCGAAGAACTTTATAACGAATTAACAAACCCTGTTATGACATACGAAATTCCGGTATATCAATAAAAGAGAAGGCACCAGAGAACATCACTTGGAGGTAGAACATGAAGCTTGATCACGAATCATTAATCAAATATTTATGGATCTTTATTTTGATCCAACCCGTCATCGATTTGATGACTTCACTCATGGTTCAATTCACTGATACAGTCGTGACGGTCGGGGCGCTCGTCCGCGTCCTGTTCGTCGCGCTCTTTTTTGTCGTTATCGTTTATATCAGCTGGACGATGCCAAAACACCGCAAAATTTTATACTACGTCGGAGCACTCGCACTCGTGCTCATCGCTAGTTTAGTCGTGACGATTTTATTCAAAGACCCTTACAGCTTAGTGGCAGAGCTACAATTTTTATTCAAAATTGTCTACTTTAACTTAGCGCTGATTGCCCTGTATTTAATGTTCAAAGAAATCGTAACCGACAAACAACAACTATTGAACATCGTGTTTAAAGCGTTCTTTTTCGTAGCCGTTGCAGTCGGCGCTAGTATCCTGATCGCCGTCTTAACCCAAACGAGTTTAGAAAGCTATTCACACACCAAAGTCGGCTATAAAGGCTGGTTCTTCTCAGGAAATGAAATCAGTGCCGTGCTCGCGATTACGTATCCAATGGCAGCCTATTACATCGTGTCACAACCGAGCGGCCGAGCAAAAGGCTGGATGATCGTCGCCCTTACGATTTCAGCAATCGGCTTCGGCTTAATGGGCACCAAAGTAGCACTAGGCGGTATTTTACTCACCACTTTAACAGTTGGCTATCACATTATCGTGAACCGATTTGGAAACGGCGTGAAAGGTTGGCAAAAATTCAACACTACTTTATTTATTGCGCTGATCGTCGTCGTGACAGCACACGCGTCGTCATCATTTCTTGAAAATATCGCGAACCAAATATACCAATACGAAAACGTCGTGTCGCAACCAACAGAAGAAGAACAAGAACAAATCGACCCTGACGCGTATATCAAAGACAACTTTCACGCATCATCACGCTTCTTAAACTTAATCTTAAGTAGCCGTGACATTTACGTCAAAATTCACCATAGTTACTTCGTCGACGCCCCAGTCGCCCAAAAACTATTCGGCATGGGCTACGCCAGTAACTATTCAGAAGATCCAAAAACCGTCGAGATCGATGCCTTTGACCTATTCTATTCAATCGGCATCATCGGCTTTATTGTCTACGTCATTCCGATCGTGTATATGCTCTACCGCATCATCCGCGCCTTCTTTGACAAAGGCATTAAAGCCACATTCAAAGACTCAACATCGATCTTCATACTTGTTAGCTTGGCGATTGCATGCGGCATTTCAACCCTAGCAGGACACGTCATCACCGCACCCGCCGTCAGCATCTACCTAGCACTCGTCATGTGCCTAACACTCATCACATTACAAAGACAATAAACTAACCCCCATCGCCCCTCGGTGCGATGGGGGTCTTTTGTGTGAGGGAACCCACTAAATAAAGTGGTGTAGCGCGTTGACTCACATTTCCGGATTCTTGATTCAAATTAAATTGCGCTTGATTCAATCTCCCGCACCTTTGCATCAAACTCAAGCCCCGAATATATTCATCAATCTTGATTCAAACTCCCGCATCCTTGAATCATTCACCATCAAACGAAGGAAGTCGGCCGCAGCCGACTTCCGACCATTTAAAAACATCGTTGATCCACTTGAGCAGAGTGTTGATTCAAATTCCCCCAACCTTGCACCAAGTCAAAATCTACTTGACTCAACCACCCACACCTTTGACCCAAACACCGCTCTCATTCCCTACAACCCCCATGACTCTTACACCATATTCTCCAAAATCTATTGCAAAAAATGTCACATTACGTAACACTTGTTAATTAAAAGGGGGGCGCGCGACATGAAAAAGGTTACTAGCTTCATAATATTAATCACGTTACTAGCTGTCACGCACACACTACACGCGGAAGACCATTCACTCTACCAAACCCAAGAAAACATCGAACTTTCAGAAGGCATCACAATCCAAGCAGGGACCAGACTTTACGGAACCGAGACACCAAATGGAATCGAGATTCAATTCGAAAACACCACAAAAGCGTTGAAACTCGATAACCTAACACGAGTAGAAGAAGGGGAGGCGCCTGAATTCACAGAATGGCGCAAAACATCACAACAAACCACTTCTGCAACTTTCGAAAACGATCACGGCGCTATCACGACAAAAAAATCTACATATCCTATAACGGAAGAACAATCTATCATCTTAGGAAACACCATGTTTCATCAAGTAAACCAAGATGAATCCGAAACTCAAAATCAATCAACCCAAACGAGCGCTCAATCAACACAATCTGTCCCAACCAACGACGATCGCTATTTTACACCAACGCAAAATAAAATCACGGTTTACGATAATCGCAGTGGCTCACTCGAACCGGTCGCCACACTTCAAAAAGGCCAGTCGTACCCAATCGATCAAGTTATGGACAACTGGATTCGCGTTCAATTCGCCAACTACGACGGTTATGTTTATAAACCAGGAACGACAACATATACAAACAAACCGACCAATTTGAACAACCAAAATCTATCAAGCAAAACGCCGATCGACATCACACAAGATACAACCGTCTATGAACGCCTAAGTGGCTCTGGCAATTGGCATACGATTCAATTCGGCTCAGATCAAGCTTATATTTACAAACCAGCAACCGATCCAGCGAGCAACCATGAATCAAACGCTGACGACGGATCAAACGGTCGCACGATCGAAATGACCCAAGATATCACCGTCTACGACAACAGCACAGGTGAACTCGTGCCTTACGCGCGCTTTTTCGAAGGAACCGGGCTTAACATCATGCGCGATTACGGCAATTGGTGGCAAGTGAATATCGCTGGTCAAATCGGCTATGTATGGAAAAAAGGCACGACCATCGATTTTCAAACAACCGATCGTTTCTATCAAACAAAATCGCGAACGCCCGTATATGAGCGTCAAAACGGAGGGCTAGTAGAAGTCGCAAAACTCCACGCCGATGAAACGTACGCACGCATTCGCGACTACGGCAACTGGCACGAAATTCAATACGCTAATGATGAAGCTTATATTTATAAACCAGCAACAAAACTAGCATTGAGCCAAAACTACCAAAATCCGATTCAGAGCGAGCGCTCAATCGGCACAGCCACACCAACACAAAACACGACCGTCTACGATAACACCGGCGACGGTCTCGATCCCTTCGCCACATTGCAAGAAGGCGAGACCTATCCGATTGTCGGCGACCTAGGCAGCTGGTATGAAGTGAATATCTCCGGCCGATACGGCTATGTCCGCGCGGGCCACGTTGAAGCTGATATGATGCGCGCAACAGATATCGTTAAACCGCATCAAGTTTATTCATACAACCAAATGCAGTCAGACATCGATCAACTCGATCAACAGTACGGCTCCCTAATCACGGTCGAAACCATAGGCAAATCCGTTCACAATCGTGACATCCCCGTTGTGAAAATCGGAACTGGCGACATCGATATTTTAATTAATGCGTCACATCACGCACGCGAATGGGTGACAACGAATTTAGTCATGGAACAACTCGATCAATATAGCCAAGCTTATGCACGCGACGAAGCACTAGATGGCTATGACGTTCGCCATTTACTCGACCAAGTCACGCTCCATTACGTGCCCATGGTCAACCCAGACGGCGTCACACTAGTTCAACAAGGCCCAGACGGATTCGATAACCGCGACGAACTCATTGACATGAACGATGGCAACACCGACTTCTCCAGCTGGAAAGCCAACGCACGCGCCGTCGATTTAAACAGACAATACCCAGCCGACTGGGACGACATACGCAACGTCGAATCAGAACCGGGCCCAGAATGATACAAAGGCACAAGCCCGTTAACCGAACCCGAAGTCAAATCACTCTAAGATTACACGAACCAACACGACTTCAAAACATCACTCGCCTACCACTCATCAGGCGAAATCTTGTACTGGGACTATTACTTAGAAGGCGAACTCAAAAACACAACCCGAGACCTAGCCGACCAAATCAGCGCCAAAACCGGCTAAGGCCTCATGATGACCGACAACCCAAGCGGAGGCGGCTACAAAGACTGGGTACTCGACTCACTCCAATACCCAAGCTTCACACCCGAAGTCTCACCATACGTCGGCCCACGCCCAGTCCCCCTAAGCAACTTCAACCGCAACTGGACCCAAAACAACTCAATCGCCCTCTTACTCGCCCAAGAAGCCCTAGACAGATAGAAGTCAGCCGCCGCTGACTTCTTTTTGTGCGTGGTTGATTGATTCAAAACACGAGGCGCTTGATGCAAATTCGTAGGACGTTGATTCAATCTTCCGCGATCTTGATTCAACCTCAAATTCACCATATCTTGATCCAACCTTCATTACTAAAAAAAGAAGTCGGCCGCAGCCGACTTCTTACACTCAAAATATGTTGTTGCCCCACATTAACGATATGTTGATTCACATTTAAAAGTCCTTGCACCAATCTCCTGCACGCTTGAGTCAAATCCGCATTCCCTTGATTCAAACGTCCGAATCCTTGACCCAAATCTGAAACCCCGCTCACTCCCCATACCCTTGATTCACATTTCGTCAATCTTGTACCAAATCCTCAAACACTTGCACCAACCTTTCAAACGCATGAATCAACCCCACACACTCTTGCACCAAATCCCAAACTGCTTGAATCAACCTCAACCAAGCTTGACTCAAACTCCCATTCCCTTGCACCAAACTCCGCTCACCTTGATTCACTCGCACCAACCCCAACTCACCCTACCGAAACAACCCCTCCAAACAATACCGCGCCGTACTCCGCTCACCCTCCATCGGCAACGACGCCAACAACCGCTGACACGTCGACCGCGAACGAATCCCTAAAAACGCCCGTGCCTGCTTATTCGTCACCCACATCGTCCGAAAAATCACCGCAAATGCCCGCAGCCCACGCCAATGCGCCTCAGCCTCAACACACCCACACGCCCCACAAATCCATTTCGTATAGTGATACCGCATCATACCACCGTCACAGCACTCACACGGCACACCTTGCGCAAGCCACTCCGCCCGAACCCCAAAATCCGCCATCACATCGCAATCCAACGGCGTATGCTGATCTTTCAAGAAAACCGCAAGCTTCGTCACCTCAGCCCGGCTCAATTGCGCACGATTCGATCGATACAACATCTGATAATACTCAAACAACCGCTGACTAGTCATTAAATTATGAGGAGGGTCGGGAATATTGAGAATTGCCTTATCATGCGTAAACGCCGCACACGTATAAATCGGCGGATGATCAAACCCATGCCGCTGCAACAACTTCTCCAACTGATACCGCTGAATCTCCGCCTGCACAAGCGGATTCCCATACACCTCCGTCACACCATCCACCCGCTGCAACAACTGCCCACTCTCATTAATCGACAGCTCACCCTTTAAATGCTTCGCCTCAACAATCAACATAAAACGCGCCGTCACAACCAACAAATCCGTCTGAAAATACCCACTCACCCCACGCGCCCTCAGCCCAAATAGCCCCAAAACCTCATCCCGAGGCCAAAGATTCACATAATAATACAACGACTTCTCACCTAAATACCCCGCCAACTGCCGACCATACGCCTCATCCAACCGCCGCCACAAACCATCACGCCGATTATAACGCGCCACAATCGTCTCCAACTGCTGCAACTCCCACGTCTTCTCAAGTGGTAAAACAATCATCAAAAACCACCTCCTGAAAAGATTATAGCCACTTCATTCAAACCCGTCTATCCGCCAAAAAAGAGCACATTTTCACCTTAAACAACGTTCACCCACGATTAATGTTAAAACTTAACCAAAATCAAAACTTAATCCACTTATCTTCGAGTAAAAATTTTTTTAATAAAATATCTATTTCGACCAAAAAACCCTAATCCTTGAATCAAAATTGATCAACCTTGATCCAATCTCAAAACACCTTGAATCAACCCAAACTCAACTTGATTCAAAATCGCAAAAACTTGACTCAACCCTGAGTCTTAACACACCTACCAATCGTTGACTCAAAATCTGCCATACTTGAATCAAACGCATTATCCCTTGATTCAACCTCAAAATCGCTTGAATCAAAAACTCGAAGCCTTGATCCAATCGCTGGACGTTCATCCACCTAAATCTCCTTCGGACATTATCGCTCCGCCCCCCAAACCTTGCACCAAATTTCGAAATCTTTGCACCAACTCCAATCCCGCTTGACTCAACCTCTCAATCCCTTGCACCAACCTCACTCAACCTTGATTCAAACTCCGCATCTCTTGCACCAAACTACACAAAAAAAGCAATCCACCGCGGTGGATTGCTTCCATCTCCATATCATTTTCTAAACAAAGCAACAGCGTCTCGCGCTGTTGCAACAGCTTGCTCTCGGTATGTACTCACATCGATCGCGTCATCTCCATAGACACCTAACGCCTCTAACAAAGCATCAGCATCCCAATCGCGCCGCTCAACATGACCGACAACACGCTCGCCGGCAAACGCGTCAATCTTCGGGTCATACGATAACGCGACAAACGGTGTCTCAAGCACAGCGGCAAAAATCAACGCATGCAGTCGCATACCAATTAACGACCGCGCACCCGCAATTATTTGCAGCCTCTCATCAATCGAACTCTCCGCATCCATAATGTGCACGCGCCGTTCAGACGTCCGCGTCATCTGTTTCCGCACCGCAAACGAGGCGTCATAATCCGTATCACCTTGCATCGGGACGAACACGATATCCGCGTCAATCTGATCTAACGCCTCAGCTAACACGTTCTGATACCGCGAATCTTCAGCCCACGGGCGCACGCTCACAGCGACATAATCGCCACGTTCCAACGTAAAATCATCAATATTCATCCCGAACACCGCATCAGCCGTGACATCGATCTCGCGCGTCACACCAATCTCACGCAACAATGCAAGTGACAGATGATCCCTAACTGACACAGCATCCACATCCCGAAACGTCCGCGCTAACAACCGCCGACCTAACGAGCGTTCAATCGGGCCGACCCCTTGCGCATACGCAAATACGGGCACACGATAACGCTTCGCTAATCCAATCACCGCGCAATAATACGGAATCGACTTCCATCCCGTGACATCTTGCATTAAACTGCCGCCACCGCTAATCAGTCCGTCAGCGCCACGCAACACACGCCGAATCTTCAAAAAATCAAACCGATGAATCGCTGTAACGCCGTGCCGCGCTTCCGTATCACGCGGATCTCCGGATAAAACGACAATCTCCACATCAGGTTCCTCTACCCGCAATCGCTGCACAATTGAACGCAAAATCGCTTCATCTCCTATATTGTAAAAACCATAATAGCCTGAAATGACGACCTTCATGTTAGTCTAGTCCTCCGTCTAATTCCGTCGAAATGGTAGTTGGTCAAGCCGAATTACGCCCCATAGCAAACATAGCCCTGCATAAATAGCGCCACCGAAACCAACCATGACCATAGTATATAGAAGGGCAGACCCTCTTGTCCAATCGTCACCCGACACAAATTGACCTAAAATCACAATCGCCACACCCATCAAAACCGCTGCCATCAACAATTGCGCATTTCTCTTATTCCAAAAAGGCGGCCCATTAAAACGTCTGAGAATCAACACATGATTCCATACCATCAAAACAAAAAACACAACAACCGTCGACCAAGCCGCCCCAACTAATCCAAACGCAGAGACTAAACCGATATTTAACAACGCTTTCAAACCTAAACACACAACGACAACGCCAGCAGCCAACTTCGCACGCTCGAGTCCTTGAAGCATCCCAACCGACACTACCGCAAACGCCGTCACACCCGTGCTCACATTCAGCCAAAACACGACGTCACTGCCAGAAGCATTCGTAAATAACGCCACATTGACAGGCACCGTCAACACGACCAAACCAATCATCACAGGCCACGCCACAAGATGAATCAATTCATAAGCGCGTGCCATCACACGCCGTAAATCACGATCACGCCCGTCAGCTAACAGTTCAGCCATCCGTGGTACCAACGGCAATACAAGCGATGTCGCAGCAACCGTCGCCACTTGAATCAACGCTTGTCCGCGGCCATACAATCCGTACGTTTCATACACATCGCCCACACCAAAAGCACCCAAGCTAAATGGCACCGTCAACGAATCGACCACATTCACCGCTGCTAACGTCACCGTACCAACCGCAATCGGAATCGACCTTGACAAAATACGCTTCGACCAATAAACAAACGCACCCCACGTCAATCCGCCAAAACCAAATCGAACCAACTGCGTACGCCGAAACTTAACCATTAAATAAATCAACGACCCAACTGCGCCAATAATCGAACCACTCATAACACCAGCCGCAACTCTCGCATCGCTCATACCCATATCAACTAAAACAACCGCCGCAACTAACATCACGACAACCCGTATTAATTGTTCAATCACTTGCGACACAGCCGTCTGCGTCATATCTTGAAACCCTTGGAAAAAGCCACGATAAACCGCCATAAAAGGTACAACCAACAACGCTGAACTCACGACAATGAGGGCCCATTCCGTCTCACGCCCGCCGAGCAACACCGCAATCGGCTCCGACAATACCCAAATCACGATAAAACTCCCAATACCAAATAAGACCCCGAGCGTACTCGCGGTCTGATAAATCGTCTTAATCTGGTTGTCGTCACCTTGAGCCCGAGCCTCTGCAATTAATTGCGATATCGCAAGCGGAATACCCGCAACCGCTAACGTCATCGTCACCATATAAACCGGGTACACTAAACTGAAGATACCGAGTACATCGTCACCCGCAATGTTTTGAAGCGGCACACGAAAAATACTTCCCAAAACCTTCGAGATCAAAGCCGCTAACGACAAAATTAATGTCCCACGTAGTAAACTCATGACTTAAACCTCTTTTTCAACACGGTTCCAATAAACTGTGGTAACACAAATGCCCGGCGCCAACGTGATGGCTGATGTAAAAAACGATACAACCATTCCAAATTCAACCGTCGCCACGTCTCCGGCGCACGCTTCACATAGCCCCCGAGCACATCAATACTACCACCAACACCGATAAATACACCTTGATCAAACTTATCAAAATGAGCATCGATCCACTGCTCCTGCCGGGGTACACCGAGACCGACCAACACCAAGTTCGGCTGAAACGCCTTGATCGCATCAATTACCGACTCATCATTAAAATCAAAATACCCGTGATGATAATCGACCGCGTCTAACCCAGGATAACGAGAAGACACACGACCAGCTGCCTCTTGAACAACATCTTCACGTCCGCCGAGTAAAAACACCCGATAACCATGCTCATTCCCACGTTCAAGCAAACCAATCATCGAGTCATAGCCCGTCACACGCTCAGGTAAATAATCACCAACAAGACGAACACCTTTCACGATACCAATCCCGTCAGCTGTCACGTGCGTTGCGCGATGTAACACATTCATAAAATGCTGATCGCGCTGACCAATCATCGCCGACTCCGGATTCACCGTCACGACAAACGTCTTGTCCTTATCTTCAATACGCTGAGCCATCAAATTAATGAACTCAGCCTGATCTATGTATAAAAAGGGGATCCCTAAAAACTTAACTACCTTCATGACTTTGACTCCCTTCGTTAGTCATATTATATCAAAAACATGCAATAACTAACATCATTCATAAAGAAGTTCATGAAATTTCTTACCATAAAGTTCTAACCATTAACCAAAAGTCATAGCTAATCAATCTATTAAAATTAAAAACACACCAAAGGTACCTTTACCAGATTCAACTAATTATATGAAAATAGTCACAATTTCATATTTCTCATTTGCAAACTGTTGACTTTTTCTATAAAAATACTAAGATAGTATTTAGGCTAATACATAATACCAAATATTACACAGACAGAATTGTGAAAAAATTAATATTTTGTTTAGGAAAAATATTGATTTCTTTTTTTGTTGGTGTTATATTTTGGTGTATGAGTTACCTGAAAATCTCTTATTCAATTAGGTAATGAGAAAACTATAAATACATAGAAATCGTGTCAATTTATAGTTTTCTAATAATAGAGCCAAGGAGGAGAAACATTTTATGAGTAACTTTCGTAAAAACAATGCACGTAAAGTTATGACGACGTCAGCAGCAGCTGCGTTAGCGGCGACAGCAATTGCGCCAGCAGTAGCTTCAGCTGATGATCACACGTTCTCAGACGTGCAAACAGACCACCCTTATTTCGATCAAATTGAAACTCTAGCAGCGGCTGGTGTTGTTCAAGGTGACGAAAACGGTAACTTCAATCCAGAGGACTATATGTCCCGTGCTTCAGCTGCAGAAATGTTAGCTAAAGCATTAGATTTACAACCAGAAGGTGAAAACCCATTCCCGGATGTATCTGACGAACATTGGGCTGCAGATTCAATCACAGCGCTTTATGAAGCTGGTGTTGTTCAAGGTGATGAAGATGGACATTTCAACCCATCAAATGATTTAAGCCGTGCAGCTATCGCTGAAATGGTCGTTAAAGGTTACGGTTTAGAATTAGATGAAGCTAGTGAAGTAACATTCGACGATGTTGATGAAGGCGAATGGTATGCTAACAACGTACACATCTTAGCTTCACATGGACTAGTAACAGGTAATGGTGAAGGACAATACTTCCCAGAAAACGACATGCAACGTCAACACTTTGCTAAATTAGTAGCAACAGCTATGGACCAATACGGTGAAGAGGAAGAACTAGCAGTTGAATCAGTAAGTTCTATCAATCACCAACAAGTTCGTGTTGTATTCAACCAAGAATTAACAGAAGGTGTTGATGCGTCTGACTTTGATATCGACAATGGTATTACAGTCCGTGATGCTGAAGTAGATTCAAGTAATCCAAACATCGTTTACTTGACTACAACATCACAAACGACTGGTTATGAATACACAGTCAGTTATGAAGGTGCTGAAGTAGGTAGCTATATCCTACAAGGTAACACTGGTTCATATAATGATGATATCGAAATCCAAGAAACTGACTCAGTACTAAAACAAATCAGCACTGCTGAATCTTCAGATGACGACAACATCGATCGTGGCAAACGTCAATATACAGTGAATGTCTCAGGACTAACTGGTCAAGTAGACATTGCGTTAGTACCTGCTTCTTACATCACACAAAACGAAGATGGTCAACCAGTGTTCATCAATGACTCTGATGACAACCTTCGCGTTCACTTAAAACAATTTGAAAACGCTGAACTTCAATCAACTATTGAAGAAGTGAATGGTGTAGACCACTTCAACAGTTATGCAGACGGCATTGACGTTCCAAGTGATGACGAACTAACATTTACAGTAGACAATCAAGATCAAGCTGAGACTGTCGTTCCAGTAGTATTCCAAGATGCTAACTCAGACGACCATTTATCAGTTGATCGCGACGGCGTTCCGACTGAAGCAGTTGGTATTGGCGGAGCGTTAGCATTCTACTCAGAAGAAGCTGATTTCGGTAATTATGAAGATGTTCAAACATTACAGGGCTACACAGCAACACATTTCCCTGAACATAATGCATTTATCGATACAGAAGGACGCTTATTCTCATATGACTCTGAAGATGAATACCAATTAGAAGGTATTGGAATTTCAGAAGATGAATTCCATTCATTATTAACACCTAGCGATGTATTAGATGTTAGCTACCGTGAAGACGGCGTATCAACATTTAACTTTATTGAGGAATACGGTTCAGAAGCACCAACTGCAGTTGAAGCACTTGTAGCTGATAATAACGTGCACCTAGAATGGAATAATGGTAATATCAATAATGAAGGCTCAAGCTATATTGTAGAACGTGCTCCTTCAGTAGGCCCAGACGGCATTGGTAATACATCTGATGATGTCACATCAGACTTCCAATGGGAAGAAGTTGGAACAACAAACCTAACATGGTTCACAGATGAAAATGTAGCAGACGGACAGTATGTTTACCGTATCAAAGTAGAAAATGAAGTAACAAATGATGTAGATGTAAGTGGTGAAGACCTGAGCGATAGCGGTGTTGCTGGTCATGTACAAGTACCACAAGAAACTACGAATGAAACACCAGTAGTAGAACAATTTACAGCAATTGACCAAGGTTTAACAGGTGAAGTTGATACCGGCGACACTTGGAACATCCTATTCTCTGAAAATATGGACCTACAAGATGGAGACTTAATTCGTGCAAGCGAATTAAACGATGGTGCAGAATATAGCAATATCGTATTAGGTGAAGGTAACACGTTCGAAACAACAGAAGACCCAACTGGTCGTACATTGTTAACAATCGAATTCACTGAAACACCAAATATTGACGGCTATAACAATTACATCGGTACAGATGAGCCACAACGAAATGAAATTTTAGAATATGAAGAATTAGCAATCACTAATTCAGATGGAGTTGAATCAGCGGCTGGATTAACATTAGCTGCAACATTAAACTCACCATCATCATTTAGTCATAACCTACACGGCGACGCGCCTGCTGTAAGTAACATTACAACAAATGCTAACAAGCAGTTTACTATCACTTTTGACCAAGCAGTCGATTTAGAATCCGCAGGCAATGCAGATAATTACCTTGTAACAACAGACGGTGATACAAACGAAGTTACTCGCGTAGACGTAACTAGTTGGAATACAGTAGATGTTTACACACTAAATGATCTTGGTACAAACTCTACTTTAGACCAAACAGTTGCTGACGTAGACGGTGTTGAAGCGGACGAAACAACTCCAATTACAGGTGACGGCTCTACTGGTGGAGACAATGGTGATGGAGACGATAATGGTGAAACACAAACATTTGAAATCACATCAGCTGACGGTTCATATGCAAATGACTTAGCAGCTAGCCTTGGTGTTGGTACTTTAACACTAGAGGGTACGGTCGCTGATGAGGACGTTGATACTATCGATTCAGTTGATGTTCTTCTAACTGGCGAAGGCTTAGAAGCAGATCAAGAACTAGCAGAAACTGTGAATGTATCAGAAGGTGAATTCTCTGAAGACGTTCCTGGCTATAATGATGAGATTCATGAGACAGTAAAAGTTTCATATACAAATGAAGCAGGTGAAGAAGTCATTACTGAAACTACAATTAACTTTGTAGAATAATATGTATCAATTTTGTAATACAGGTTTAGCAATTGAGCTAAACCTGTATTACAATAAACAAAATGGAGGTATCGACATGAATAACAAGACTAAAATTGCAAGTATTGCAGCGTTATCTGCAACAGCAACAGCTTTTGTAGCGTCTCCAGTTGCTGCGAACGCTGAACTAGAAGGTATTTATGATATTGAAAATGGCACTTTCATGTCATTAGAGGCATTTCAAGAACTTTCACCAAATGAAAAAGTAGAGCATTTATTAGATGAAAACAATCATATGGTTTCAGGTGATTCTGTATATAAAATGACAGACATCATCACTAAGAGTGAAGAAGATTTACTAAATAGTGCTGAAACTGTAGAAGACTTTGAAACAGAAAATGAAGTTAGCCTTTCAGAAATCAAAGACTCTTCAGATGTAACAGATGAACTAACTGTTGAATCTGTAAGTGCGATTAATGCTACAAAAGTTGAAGTTACATTCGCAAACGGTACTACTGAAACGATCACTCTAGATTCTGCTCTAGAAGATGGTGCGACTACAGTATCATTCGAATATAATGGACAAACATTCACAGATGTTGCTTTAGACGAAGCATTTGTTGCTCCAACTGAGGCTAGTGTTGATTCAGTAACAGCTACTGTAAATGATGATCAAACAGTGACTGTATCTGGTGATGTTAGCTTAGCTGATAAAGTAGAAGTTACAATTGATGGAACTACTACTGAAGCAACCCTAACTGATGGTAGTTATACATTCACTTCTTCTGCTTTATCTGATGGGTTATATACTGTAACTGTTACTGCTTATGATGCAGATGGTAAAGTTGATACAGCTTCTGAAAGTGTATCAGTAGTAGAGCAAACTGGTGAAACTGGTATTGCAGGTTATGTTGTAGGAAGTGACTTGAACGGAACACCAGTAGAAGGCCTTGAATTAAATATCAGTGGTACGACAGTTACTACAGATGCAGATGGGTACTTTGAAGCTTCAACAAGCACAGGTAGTAAACGAGTTGAATTAAGCTATGATGGCTATGTAGATAATGAAAACTATACTTCTGGTGATAGTAGAATCTCAGTTAAAGATGGAAAACTAACTGGTATGGTACTTGACTTATCTCAAGACATGACAAAGATTCAGCCAGAAGTTACTGCTTCAACAAATACTGAAATTAAGATTCCACTAAATGATAACGAAGGTAATCCTTTAACGACTAGTGATGTAACTATCTCAATGCAAAAATGGGATACTCAAGAAGAAATGTGGATTACAGTTGCAAGTGATATTAGCTCTGCAGTAGGTTCTGCTGGGGTTGCTACAATTGATGAAAATACCGGTACTCCAGCTATTGGTGATTTAACGATTGGTGAACAATACCGATTCACAGTTACTGGAGCATCTTACAGCAACGCTGTAACTAGAGAGCTAACAATTTCCGAAGAAAACCTTGATGCTGGCGAAGGCGACCTTTACACATTAGATAATGTTGTAATGGAAAATGCTGAATCAGTAGAAGCAATGACATTATCTGGTCAAATCTTTAATAATGCTATTGAAGATAATGACCAAGCTGCGACTGCTAATGCTGTAGAAATTGTAGATGGTTCAGGTACTAATTTTGATATTGATATGGGCGCTGTTAATGGTGCTATGGGGAATGTAACTATTGAATTTAATGCAAGTTCTGGAGCTTCAGAAGGCGCTGTAATGTCAGGCGACACAATAACAGTTACACTAGATAGCGATACTGCAAATCATAGTGCTTCAGAATTAGAAACCCTTTTACAAGGCGTAACAGGTACACCTTCAACGTTTGATGCAACAGCAATTTCTGTTACAGATGCTGGTGCTTCAACTCAAGCAAATACAATTGTAGCGGCAAACACTTTAAATTCAGTTACTGTTTCTAACGGTTCTGGTACAACTAGAAACCTTAGCGAAAATGATATTGACTTAGAGTTAGTTAAATCTAATGATTCTTCAGTAGAAGCATTAACTGATTTCAGTGCTAATGCTGATGGAACATTTACATTTAGCGCACATAACCTTGTTTCAGGCACTTATTATCTTAAAGTGAAAGATGATACTAGTCTTGATTTCGCTCAAAAAGTTATTCCTGTAGAAATCACTGAAGGCCAAGATAAAGATATTAAAGTTGTCCTTGATACTGACTTAGGTGACATCAATTCCTTATCTGGTGATGTATTATCTTCAGTTGATGGTCAAACTCTAAAAACTGGTTCAAATGACACTTATACAGTTGAATTGAAACAACATGGAGTTACTTTATTAACGAAGAAAAACCAAGACAGCCCGGATGGTGATAGCGAAGGCTTTGCAGCAGACGAATTATCATTTGGTTACAACTTTGCAAATATTGCTGATGGTGACTATCAGGCTGTAGTTTCTGGTGACTATAACGTTACTAAAACTGAAAACATTAATGTAACAGAAGATGTTGCAGAAGACTTAGAAATTACACAAGCTGGTATCGTAAAGATTGACGATATTAGAACTAGCAGTGAATATTCTGAAAATGCAGTAACTGTACTTCTTACTGATGAGAATGGAAATCCAATTTTAGGAGATTCTGCTGACTTTACTGGACTTGCTGATAATAGTGGTGACGATGCCGTACTACCTGAATTCAAAGCAGTACCTCAAGGTGCTAAAAAGGTTAAAGTACTTTCAAAAGATCACTTTGTTGGTTATCTCGATACTGATGCAAGCAGTTCAGTAGATGAAATCCCTAATTTCGATTTCTCTGATAATGCTAGCGGTTATGACATCACTTTGAGTGCTGATCCAGAAATCACGTTAACTCCAAACGATAAACTTGATTTCTCAAGTTTTGTGAAGATGAATGGTTTACCAGTAGATAGTGCTGATGTTGAATTTGGTTCCACTAGTACTACAACTGCTGCAAATGGAGGTTTTTCTGTTACTGATAAAACACCAGGTTCTTACGAAGTAGTAATTACTGATAGTGACGGTGCAACAAATGGTCTATTTGCTACAACTACACTAACAGTTGATTTAGTAAATCAAGATGTAACAAGACCTTCAATTGATGTTGAAGAAGTTGACCCAAGCTCACTTGAATTCACATCAAATGTTGAATTAGCTTCTATTACAGCTGTAAATGAACATGGTTATGCTTACACTGGTACAGTATTACAAAATAATACTGATGCATTACTAGAAGAATTACCTGCTGGAGATTATACTATTACAGCAACACCAGCTACAGGTACTAAGTACGCTCCATATACGTTTACTAAGACAATCTCTGAAGGTTCAGATGTTGTTGTAGATAACACATTCGAACAATCTTATGCAGCTACGGTATCATTTACTAAGTTAGATGGTGGTGCGACTACTAACGAAGCTCGTGTTGTAATTTATGATTCCGAAGGTAATGAAGTATCTTATGGTAAGTCTTCTGGAAACTCTTACAAGTTTGATGTAAGCGAAGGCTTAACTGCTGGTGACTATACTGCAAAAGTATTTGTTAGCCAAGATGCTGGCGGTACTGATGCTGGTAAAGATGAAGCAGCAGTTGGTTCTAAAGACTTTACAATTACAGACCAAAGTGTAACTGTAAATATCAACTTAGAACAATATTAATTCTTTGCTTTATAAGTTCATATTTTAATATATGAATGAAGTAAATAGAAAAGACCTCATGGACTCCCTTCATGGGGTCTTTTTTTATGGCTCTACAATATTTGTTGGGGTAGTGGCGCAATTTAGGGTGAATTGAGGGATGGTAGCCGTTGGTGTCAGGTGATCGCTTACGGTGGATGCTTGCACCCATAGGGCACAAGTGCAACATCTGCTCAATCTCACTACGTTCGTTTTTTCGCAGTGTTTTCTATGCAGGGGCACGGCTCGAGCCTCCTGTATTTTCGCATTCCGGAAAACCACATATACGCATGACGAAAAAACTGGGGGAGCTCATCATGGCTTCTCCGTATTTTTTATGTTTAATAAAATACGGATAATTACCAATATTCAGACATATATGGTTATAAATAATGAAATCATTCATTTTAAAAAAAATAGGATGAGTGGTAGGTGAATGACATATTATCTTTAATTCTAAATAAAATTGACCTCCTTATACTTTAATAAGTTAAAATCATCCATTTTCATTGAAGATTTTCTTCGAATTTGGATATGAGCTTTTCTTTTGTGATCTTTCCCTTTATTTTGGAAAAAACATTCTTCAAGGAGTCAGCCACCATCTCATTACTTCCTTTGAGGTAGGATTGCAGAAATGTCATGAACTCCTTTGTTTCTCCATCAAAATATTTCCTGTATGTTTTCTGGATTACATAAGGGAGTTGATGATATAAAAGGCTATGTACAAATCCTCCAGGCTTTTTGATGAACAGGTCCGTATGGTGAAGTAATGATAGAGAATGCTCATCTACACCTGTTAATCGAGTATGAGTAGCGATCACGTCGCCTTTATAAATACATTTGATATGAATATCTGTGTAATGAATATCCACCTTCTTCCCGACATATTGAGTTGGCACAGAGTAAAGGTTATTTTGAAACTGGATCATAGAACTTTTATTCACAACTCTTTTGTCTTTTTCTACATACATAAAATCACTTTGTAAGGGTCGCAGCACCTTTTGTTCTTCCTTAAATCGTTGAATACATGTCTTCCGGTTATACAGACATTCCTTATGATTCAGCTTCATAAGCTCCTCCATTAGGTAGTGATTGGCTTCCTCTAATGAAGAAAATGAGCTTCTATTTGAAAAGATAGTATCTTCTATTACACCGATAGTCTTCTCGACATGTCCCTTTTCATTCCCCTTTCGTACATTACAAAAGCGATAATTAAAATTGTGGTGTTTGGACAATGCTTTCAGAATTCTAGAAGGTTTCTTCTTTCCATTTTTGGAGCGTTGATGATTCACGGCAAGACTCATATTATCGTACACAACCGTTTGATAAACGCCCTCGCAATGGTTAAAAAATGCATTATGGATATCAACAAATGATTTCCGGTTTTCCGATTCATACAAGCAGGCATACCGATAGTTACTGTATGCACTGGCGAACACACCAGCTTTTAATATACGAGGGTGCCCATTTATATATAAAGGAATGCTTCCCCAGTCAAACTCACAATATTCCCCTGGTCGGTAAGCACATTTAATAAAGGCTTCTAACTTCTTCTCTTCTAACTCATTAATGAGTCTACAGGTGGTACTGTAATGAATATCGAATCCATGTTTTATGACTTCGTTGTGGATCTGAAGTTTATTCTTCTTCAGTTTAGATTGACGCTTTTTGACTTTCTCTTTGTTCTCTTGGATATAATGCTCAATCAATTCGGTCAAAACCGGTGTCACTTTGTATCTCTTTCTCACACGTGGTTTTGTGATTGATGCTTTTATGAGGTTTGCCGAAAGGATCTTCTCATACTCGGGATCTTTGTCGCGCCTTTGTAGAAAATCCTTTTGTAAACCAAGACACCGTATGACGGCTTTAATGCTCGTGTCAGCCGCAATGGCTATTTCCTCGATATCCATATGGTATAAATTATCGATTTCTGGATTGTTCGCTAAGTTATGAATATATGTTTCCTGTGTTTTTGATAACGTCATGATATACTCCCCTTTATAAAAAACTATGTTATTTATCGGTAGGAAAGGGAGTTTCATTAAATATGATGCAAGGGGGTATAAATTGAAATACTTTCTACAAGGAGTTAGCCACCCTCTCATTACTTCCTTTGAGATAGGATTGAAGAAATGCCATGAACTCCTTTGTTTCTCCATCAAAATATCATCTAACTTAAAGACAATCCTGAAATAAATCAATGTTGAAACATATATTATATTCATGATTTAATCGGGAGTGTCAATAATTTTGTGTAAATGACCCTAGTCTAGTAGAAACGTTAGCTTGTTATCTAAGATTAGCTGTAGCTTATGAGATGCTCCAAGCC